>JBAUHD010000486.1:0-1666 GCA_049680085.1 Acidobacteriaceae bacterium | reverse complement strand
GTCATCGCTCAAGCATCGGGCCGCTCGTCGGGAAGCTCATGTTTATCTTCCTCCAGAATGTCGAGCGTATAGCGGTGATGGTATTTCATGCTCACCGCTCCCAGAATGGTGCGCATGGACCGCGCGGTGCGGCCCTGCTTGCCAATCACCTTGCCAACGTCGGACGGCGCAACGCGCAGCCGGAGGACGGTATTTTCCGGACGCTTTACCGCTTCAACGATGACAGCATTCGGCTCATCGACCAGGGCACGGGCGATCTCGGTCACCAGTTCCTGCATATCGTCTGGCCGTTCATCGTGGGTCATTGCCGTATCCCCCTTGAGGCGTGGGTGGTACACTCTCGGGCTCGCGCAATAGTATCAGTAACCCCGCGCGGAAGATAGAGGGACACTCCATCTTTTTCGCAATCCTAAGCGAAAGAGGGCGGTGGAAGAATGGGGGCGAAAAAGCGGCTTTTTCAGGGCCAAAATGGCGGCCCGGAGCGGGGCCTGTTGACCCTGGATGGAAAAGGCGGCTAGGCGGCTGCGGCGGCTTCAGGTTGCTTGGCGACCAGCTTTGCGACACGGTCGGAAAACTGCGCTCCCTTGCTGGTCCAGTAGTCGATGCGGTCGCGCTTGAGCTCGACGGAAGCGGGGTTGGTGCGGGGATTGTAGGTGCCGACTACCTCGATGGACCGGCCATTGCGGGCACGGTCTTTTTCAATGACCACGACACGGTAGTAGGGCTGTTTGCGCGCGCCGAAACGCGCCAGGCGAATCATTAACACAGAGGAAATCCTTTCAAAATAGCTTCGTTCAGTATAGCCGAAAAGGGGTTGCGGCCAAAGCGGTCAGGCGGGGAAGAGAAAGCGGAGCATGGGTTGGACGCGGCGAGCCCAGGAGGATTCGTCGTGCGTGCCGCCGGCGATGTGGTGATAGCTGAGGTCGAGACCGGGTCGCCAGCCTTTGGCGCGGAGGCGGGATTCGAGCAGGTCGGCGTCGGGGATGGCGCGGGCGGATTCCGCGTCGCCGATGTCGAGCCAGACGCGGGGGCGGTGGTGGAGGTCGGCTTCGGCGACGAGGGCGAGGATGGCGCGATGGTTCCACCAGACGGAGGGGGAAAGGAGGGCCAGTTTGCCGAAGGTTTGCTGATGGCGGAGGCCGAGATAGAGGGTTGCGAGCGCGCCGAGCGAGGAGCCTCCGAGGCCGGTATTGGTGGGGCCGGGCTTGACGCGGTACTGGGCGGCGAGGAAAGGGAGGAGTTCCTCGGTGAGGAGGAGGCCGTACTTGTCGGCCTCGCCGCCGCCCATTTTCCAGTCGGCGGTGGGAGTGTATTCGGCGAGGCGTCGGTCGCCGGTGTTGGCAACGCCGACGATGAGCAGAGGCTCGATTTCGCCGGCGCGGATGGCGGCGTCGGCGGATTCGTCGAGGTTCCAGGTCGGGCGATGGACGAAGGAATCTTGCGGGGTGAAGAGGTTTTGTCCGTCGTGCATATAGAGGACGGGATAGCGGCGGTCCGGAGTTTCGTCGTAACCGGGAGGGAGATGGACGAAGACGTCGCGGGCGTCGGGGAGGAATCGGCTGGGAAAATTGGGATAAAGATGCAGGTGTGGCGAGAGCGTGCGGCGTTCTGGGGGATGGCGGGCTGGTTCGGACTGGGCCGTATTTATTTGGGCTGAAGTCCGCAA
>JBAUHD010000485.1:0-4539 GCA_049680085.1 Acidobacteriaceae bacterium | reverse complement strand
CCGTAGAACTCGACGAACTTGCCGACCACGCCGAGCTTGCGGAGCATCTCCGTCACGGTAAGGACGAGATCGGTGGCGGTTGCCCCTTCGCGCAGCTTGCCGGTGAGCTTGAATCCAACAACCTGCGGGACGAGCATGGAAACGGGCTGGCCAAGCATGGCGGCTTCGGCCTCGATGCCGCCCACGCCCCAGCCGAGCACGCCGAGTCCGTTGATCATGGTGGTGTGGGAGTCGGTGCCGACGAGCGTGTCGGGATAAGCGAAGGTCTTGCCGTCCTGCTCAAGCGTGAAGACGCCACGGGCGAGGTATTCGAGGTTGACCTGATGGCAGATGCCCATGCCCGGCGGCACGGCGGAGAAGTTGTGAAAGGCCGACTGTCCCCACTTCAGGAACGCGTACCGCTCGCGGTTGCGCTGGTATTCGAGCGCAACATTGATGGAGTAGGAGTTGTTGGTTCCGTACTGGTCCACCTGCACGGAATGGTCAATGACCAGCTCGGCGGGTTGCAGCGGGTTGATCTTTTCCGGGTCGCCGCCGAGCACTTTCATGGCGTCGCGCATGGCGGCCAGGTCGACGATGGCGGGGACGCCGGTGAAGTCCTGCATGAGGACGCGAGCCGGCATGTAGGCGATTTCGCGGGAAGGCTCGGCTTTGGGGTCCCAGTTGGCGAGGAACTCAACATCTTTGGCGGTGACGCTCTTGCCGTCCTCGTGCCGCAGCAGATTCTCGAGCAGAATGCGGAGGCTGTAGGGCAGGCGGCTGAGCTTGACGCCTTTCTTCTCCAGCGCACCGAGGCGGTGGATTTCGTAGGTCCGGTTGCCGGACTTCAGTTGCGAATAGCTGCCAAAGGTATCGAGAGATTTGCTCATGGCGTAAACCTTTCTTGGTGAGAGGCGCGGTCCCGATACGGGATGCGCGCAGAGGCGCGGGCGGGTTGACTCCGCCGGAGTTCGTGTGCAGGAAAATTCTAGTGACTCAGGAGAAGTTCCGTCCACGGTCAGGGCGTCGGTGGCGAAAGCGCTGGAGAAGTGGAGGCTGGCGCATCATTCTCATCTTCCTGATTCCAGTCTATGACAATTCCGGAAAAGCGGTGGCGGCGACAGTACTGAGAATCGCGCGTCGCTGGCTTTGATACGCTGGAACCAGCAATGAGCGAGATGATTCTGCTTCACTTCTCGGGCCCCGATCATGCGGGGCTCACCAGCGAGCTTACGGGGATTCTGGCCGACTTCCGGGCTTGCGTGTTGGACATCGGCCAGGCCGTGGTGCATGAGACGCTGGCGCTTGGGCTGCTGATTGAGATTCCAGCGGGCGGCGAATTCGCGCCGCTGAAGCGCGCGCTGGTGGCGAAGGCCGAAGGGCTGGGGCTGCGGGTGCGGTTTACCCCGATCAGCAAGGACGCGCTGGACCACTGGCTGGCGGCGCAGGGCAAGGACCGGTTTCTGGTGACGATGCTGGGCCGGGCTATCTCCGCCGATGCGCTCTCGCGGGTGGGCAGGATCATTGCCGCGCACGGACTGAATATTGACCGCATTCAGAGGCTCTCGCGGAGGCTTTCGCTGGCTGTGCATACGGACTCGGCCAATGCCTGCGTGGAGATGCGGGCGAGCGGCTCGGTCCAGAACGAGGACGCGATGCGGGCGGAGTTTGTGGCTCTGGCTCAGGAGATGCCGATTGACGTCGCCTTCCAGCGGGAGAGCCTGTTTCGGCGCAACCGGCGGCTGTTCGCCTTCGACATGGACTCGACACTGATCCAGGGCGAAGTGATCGACGAGTTGGCGAAGATGGCCGGCGTCGCGGACCGGGTGGTGCAGATTACGGAGTCTGCGATGCGCGGCGAAATTGAGTTTCAGGAGAGCTTTCGCCGCCGCGTGGCGCTGCTGAAGGGGCTGCCGGAGACGCGGGTGCGGGAGCTGATCGGGAGGATTCCGCTGGCAGAGGGCGCGGAGCGGCTGATCTCGACGCTGAAGGCGCTGGGGTATAAGACGGCGATCCTCTCCGGCGGATTCACCTTCTTCGCACAGCACCTTCAGCAACGGTTCGGGATCGATTACGTCCACGCCAACGAGCTGGAGTTCGCGAATGGCGCGGTGACGGGCGCCGTTACGGGGCGGATCGTGGACGGCGCGCGCAAGGCGGCTTTGCTGGAAGAGATCGCTGAACAGGAGCGCATCTCGCTGGAGCAGGTGGTCGCGGTGGGCGATGGGGCGAATGACCTGCCCATGCTGAACCTGGCCGGGATGGGGATTGCGTTCCGGGCCAAGCCGCTGGTGCGGCGGAGCGCGGACCACTCCCTGACGCAGCTTGGGCTGGACGGGCTGCTGTACCTGATTGGCGTGCGCGACCGCGACCTTGCGGCAAGCTGACCTTCGCCAATCGAACGCGGAACGGCGCGAAGCGCGTATGCCTGGACGGCCAGTCCTGATAGGCTCAAAGAGATGATTAAGGGGATCACGTTCGTTCGTCCGGCTGGTTCGGCGGAGGCTTATGAGGCTCTGGCGAGCTTCCTCTCGGTGCTGGGCTTTGAGCCGGGCGAGGGATGGGATGATGAGCGCAGCCGCGGCACTTCCTTTCTGGCTCCGTTGGGAAACCTGGAGATCGTGGACGGAGCGGCGAGCGCGTCGGCGGGCATGTGGATCGAGGTCAGGGCGCTGGACGATCTACGGCGGCTGGTGGAGTGCTGGCTGGCCGCGCACTCGGGCGCGGCGGAAGGCACCAGCCGGGTCGCGGCGGAGGGCCGGATCATGGCGACGGAGGAGACCTTCTGGAAGGCGCGGGCGTTCACGGTGGAACCGGTGTCTGGGCACTCCTTCACGTTCTGGGAGTGGCTGGAGCCGATGAAGGGCCGAGCAGCGGCGGTGGAGGGCGAACTCATTGCGACGGGGATGCGGTTCGCAATCGTGGTTTCTCGCTGGAACTCGTTGATTACGGACAGGTTACTGCAAGGCGCATTGGACTGCCTGTACCGGAGCGGCGCGGCGAAGGCGGATGTGACGGTGGTACGGGTTCCGGGGGCCTGGGAGATTCCGGCGGCGGCTCAGGCCGTTGCGGCAGCGGGACGGGTGGAAGCGGTCATCACGCTGGGGTGCCTGCTGCGGGGCGAGACGGCGCATTTCGAGGCCATTTACAACGAGGTAGCACGGGGTGTCGGGGAGTCGCAACTTGATACGCATATTCCTCATTCTTTTGGGGTTCTTACTTGTGATACGTTGGAGCAAGCACTGGATCGGGCGGGGCTGAAGAGCGGTAACAAGGGATTTGAGGCGGCTTCGGCGGCCATTGAAATGGTGTCGCTTGGGCGGAAGATCAGCGGAACTGATGTTCCCCACACACGCAAAAGCGGCTTGTGTGGGCCACCCGGACGGGAGCCCGGACGATGACGGTTACGGGCAAGCGGCGGAAGGGCCGCGAACTGGCCATGCAGATGCTCTTCCAGGCGGACATGGGCAAGCAGAATCCGGAAGAGGTTGGGAAGACCTTCTGGCACGCCCGCGACGAGGTTGAGCCGGAGACGCGGGGGTTTGCCGAAGACCTGTTTCGTGTGGCGACGGCGCGCGAGGCGGAGATCGACGCGCTGCTGGAGAAGCACTCGGCCAACTGGAAGCTGGCGCGAATGTCCTCGGTGGACCGGAACGTGCTGCGAACGGCGGTGGCGGAGCTGACCGGGTTTCCGGGAACGCCGGCACCGATTGTGATCAACGAGGCGCTGGAGATTGCGCGGCGATACTCGTCGCCGGAGTCGATCAATTTTCTGAACGGCGTTCTGGACGCGATTGCCCGGGAGCGGCTGAAGGGCTGACACTCAGGGCTCAGAGCTCAGAGCTCGGGGTTCGGGGCTCAGGATTTTTGTCGAAAAAGTGTGTTGATCCTGAAAACAAAGGGGTTAGGAACGTTGATCCTGAAAACAAAGGACTTAGCGGATTGATCCTGAAAACAAACGGGTTAGCAATTTGTGTTGGCGGCTGATCCTGCGAAAGATATCCCTCAGGGGCTAAAGCCCCGCGTAGTTTCAGCACTCTACTGCACGGCTGAAGCCGTGCCCTTCCCGAAAAGCCTGAGTTTCGGCACCCCGCGTTTTCGGGCTCTACGGTTCGGCTTGCGCCCTTCCCGAAAAGCGTGAAGCTTCCGCAATTTTTATCGAAAAAAGTATAGTGATCCTGAAAACAAAGGGGTTAGCGACGGTTGTGCTTGTAACATCCTCAAAACAAATGGGTTGATGGTATGATCCTGTAAATAAAGGGGTTGGTGGTTGTGCGGGCGAACCGCAGGTCCCTCGTCGCTTCGCTTCTCGGGATGACATCGCGTGGGGGGCGTGACGGCACGATGCGAACCGCAGGTCCCCTTCGCTTCGCTCAGGGCAGGCTCTCGGTTCGCTTCGCTCCTCGGGATGACATCGTGTGTGGTAGGGGCATGGGTTTTGAAAAAAAGAAAGGCGCAGCTCGTTTGGCTGCGCCTTCTTGTTGCTTGAATTTTTGTCTACTCCTTTTAGTTTAGCAGTTCCGCATAATTCAAATGCATTTTTATGTTGCTGATATTGTG
>JBAUHD010000484.1:0-16735 GCA_049680085.1 Acidobacteriaceae bacterium | reverse complement strand
AGCTTTCGATGTGGCCGGCGGTAAAGGATATCTGGCTGATGAGAGGAAGCAGCCGCCGGGAAATCACGAAGTAGAACACCAGCAGCGACAGCAGGCGGCGGGCGTCGCCTCTCTGCAGCTCAACCGCAATCAGAATGCAGAGAAAGAGGAGCACCGCGCCCTGGTCCGCGATGACCCGGGCGACTTGCGGAAGGAGAGCCAGGCGCAGGGTGCCGGCAGCAAGGCGCTTCGCGTGCAGGGCAATTCTGTGATGAAAGAAGGAGTAGTTGCCATAGGTGCGAATTTCTTTTCCCGACGAAAACATATCCGCCAGACTCTTCTGAAGCTCACGAAGCGAGTGCTCGCGACTGGATGCGGCGGTTTGGAGATGCCCGCGAATGAGGAGCCGATGCACGCCATAGAACACCGCGAGAGCGCCGCCCAGGAGAGATGCGGCGAAAGGGCTCTGGTAGATGAGCGCGGCGGTCATGATGGCGACAATGGCCACCGCCGCAGCCATTTCGATGCAGGACTGATAGAACTCGACGGCATCGCGCGCGGTGTACAGGGAATGGCATACCAATTGGCTGCGGTTGCGTTCGACATAGCGACTCCATTGCATGTGGTTGTAGCCCTGGGTCAGCCTGAGAAGAAAGCTGGTGTAGAGGTTCTGGATATAGCGAAAGAGGGAGCGCGCCGACCCGATGTCTGTAAGCGCGCGGAGGGCTACGAGGGCCGCCGTGAGCAGTGCGGCCGAAAGAGTCGTCTTTGGGATCCACGAAAAGGAATGCTCTGGTGGTCGTCCTTGCAGCAGCATGAAAAGCAGATACATTGCGGCTGCCATGGAGAGATCGCAGCAGCCGACCGCGATTCTTTCCAGCGTGAGAACCGCGAGAAAGATGCGCTGGCGGTTCTCAAGCAGGCCGATTGCCGTTCTGAATTGTCTACTCTTGCGGCGACATGGTTCGACCTCGGAAACATCAGGACGGCTTGTGTGGGCCGGAGTCGCCATAACTCGAAGCTATCCAACAGATGTGTTTCCGGTTGTCAGGAGCAGGTCGTTGAAATGTCAGCGCATTGTCATACGGCGCATTTCCGGGGTCACGGGCGCAGACCGAGATGCGCGCTCCGGGCGAGACAATCGAATGACAAACCTCAGACGCTTTCGTGACACCCCGGGGCGCGGCTGCGGATAACTTCGTGCTATAGAAAGTGTTCAGCTTCCGCGCAGTATCGCGACAAGGAGAAGCAATGAAGTTTTCCAGAAAAATATTCTCCGGCGTTTTTCTCATTGCGGCGCTTCCGCTGGCCGCCCAGACCAATCGAGCGAAGCAGAAGGACCGGAGCACGCCATCGTCGAAAGCGGCCAGTTCGGCTGTTTCCGACCGGGGGCAGCGGGTATTCGAGCAGAACTGCTCCCGATGCCATAATGCGCCGGAAGGGTTCTCCTCAAATATTTCAGGCACGATCGCGATGCATATGCGCGCACGCGCCAATCTGAGCGAGACAGACTACAAAGCGCTGCGGCGATTTCTCAATCCATAAACAGTGATAATTCCCGAGACAAAATTGCATCATTCAAATCCAAGGAGAGTGTATGAAGAAGAGGTTCATGGCGCCGGCGCTGTTTGCCGGGATTTTGGCAGTGCTGGCAATGTCCGTGCCGGCGGCCCTGGCGCAGTCCGCGCCTCAGAGGATTGAGATCACCGCCAAGCGATTCGCCTATTCGCCCTCTGAGATTACGGTGAAGAAGGGACAGCCGGTGGTGCTGGTGTTGAAGAGCGAAGACGTGGCGCATGGAATTCGCTTTCGCGCGCTGGACGTGAACGTGAAGGTTAAGGCCGGCGGCACGGCGCAGGTCGAGTTCACGCCGGAGAAGACCGGCGACTTCGTGGGGCATTGCTCGGTGTTTTGCGGCGCGCACCACGGCTCCATGACCATCCGGCTGCACGTGGTGGGTTGAAGGATGCGTCGATTGTTGACTGCGAGCGCTGCCTTGCTTCTGACCGGGCTGACGGGGTGCAAGGCCAGTCCGTCCGGAAAACTGGAGACCGGGACCGTGACATTCATTAAGCACCACATCACCATCGGCAATAGGAAAGAGAAGAATCCGCTGCCTGACACGCCGGAGACCCTGGCCGATGGCAAGGAGGCGTTCGGGCATTATTGCGTCGCCTGTCACGGCATGGATGGACAGAACACCGGCGTCCCTTTTGTGGACCACATGTCGCCTCCTGTGCCTTCGCTGGTCTCGCCGCAGGTGCAGCGTTACACGGACGGCCAACTGAAGCGGATTCTCGACTACGGAATCAGCCCGTCGGGAATGCCGGGGTCGAAGGGAATTCTCAGCGATGACGAACTGTGGTCGATTGTGATGTATCTGCGCCACCTGCCGCCCAAGGGGAGCCAGGGAGTTCCGGATATATATACGCACTAAGCGCCGAAACAGGCGCGGCCGGGAGTTATGGAATCCGCAATTAATATCCCGAAAGAAGAGGCATTCGAGATTCCGCAGGCTACCGGCCTCGCCTTCGCCGTTGGCTTCTATTTCTCCTTCCGCATCGCGATTGCTCTCTTCTGCGTAAGAGTGCTGGGCGCCGAGCCGCGCACTGGAGCCGAAGCAAGCCTCGCGCTGGACTTCGTATTGCTCGTTCTTGCGGGCTTTCATTCGCTGGGAGCTGCGAGCAGCCCCTCTCGCACCACGTTGCGCCTACCGTGCGTTCGATGGGTGGTAGTCTTCCTGGCCTTCTCCTTTTGCAGCCTTGCGTGGAGCGGCACAGTGTCGCTTTCCACGTCTTTTGTCTACTGGTGCGGCATGGCGGCGGATGTCGTCATCGTGCTGCTGCTGCTGCGTGGCGGCGGAGCTATGCAGGGGACAGCGACCGCGCTGATGAAGGGCTTTGTCGTGAGTGCCTGCTGCCTCGCTGTGGTCGCGTGGATGATGCCCGCGCAGCCTGATCTTCGATTGGGAGATGAAGAATTTTTCAACGCCAACCAGATCGGGAACCTATGCGCATTCGCCATCTTTATGGCTCAATACCTGATGCGCGGCAGAAAAATGAGATGGACGCTCGCCGCCTTGTTTCTCACGATTACGCTGGTTCGCAGTCTGAGCAAGACGACGATTGTGGCTTTTCTGATAAGCGAGAGTTTTCTCGTGATTCAGGACGAGTCGATGAGCCGGAAGACCAAAGCATTTATGGCAGCAATCGCAGTTGGGCTGGTCCTTGTTTTCTGGGGGCTGTTGGAGGCGTATTACGGCATCTACACCACAACCGGCAATCAGGCAGAAACCCTGACAGGGCGAACCGCGATCTGGGCCTATATTCTGAGCTCCGCCCTGGAGAAGCCGTGGATCGGGCACGGTTTCGACTCCATGTGGAAGGTAATTCCGGCGTTCGGTCCCGACCGGTTTGAAGCGAGACACGCGGAAAATGAGTTGCTGCAACAGTTCTGGGCCTATGGAGCAGCGGGGCTCACGATGCTTGCCGGCGTATACGGCGGATTGATCCGGCAGATTCGCAGGCGCGCGGCACGACCGGGAAGGGGGCTGTTTCTGGCCATCCTGCTGTATGTGCTGGTGCGTGGGCTGGCCGAGGCGGAACCCTTCGACCTGCTGCTTCCGCTGTGGATGGCGGTTCTTTTCAGCTTGCTGATTGAAGATGGGAGCGCGACGGAAATCGAAGCACCGGAGCAACTTCTAACCTTCGATGGAATGGCGCCCGAGTGATGACGAAGACGGGCGGAAATGTCATCCGATTGTAATTTCTCCATCGTTTATGGGCAGAGATAGAATGATTCGACCAGAATAGAAGCGGGAGGTCAGGAACCATGGTTCAGGAAATCGGAATCCCCGCGGAAGCGGCGAACCGTCCAATGCCCGCCGCGAGTCCGGGCACGATTCTGATCATCGAAGACGATCCTCGAATGCAGAAGGTGCTCCGCAGAATCTTTACCGAGGAGCGCTACGCGGCGGTTGTCGCCGGCGACGGCCAGATGGGGCTTGATCTGTTTCGGCGTGAGCCGCCGCTGGCCGTTGTGCTCGATCTGATTCTTCCAAACATATCCGGACGCGAGCTTTGCCAGATGTTCAAGAGTCTCTCCCCGGAAACGCCGATTGTGGTGCTCAGCGCGATCTCGGAAGTCGCGGACAAGGTGCTGCTGCTGGAGCTTGGCGCGGATGACTATGTGACGAAGCCTTTCAGCCCGCGGGAGCTGACGGCTCGTGTTCAGGCGGCCATCCGCAGGCAGCGCAAACCAGCCGCGCAGAACACGTACCGCTTCGCCGACTGCGAGGTGGATTTCAGGAAGATGGCGATCCGGCGCGGCGGAAACCCGGTGGTGCTGACGGCACATGAGTTCAAGCTGCTGAAGTTCTTTACCGAGAATGCCGAGCGGGTGTTGACGCGCGATATCCTGCTCAACGAAGTCTGGGGTTACAACTTTTATCCGACCACGCGGACGGTCGATAACCAGATTCTGAAACTGCGCCAGAAGCTGGAGCCTGATCCGGCCAACCCCCGGCACTTGCTGACGATTTATGGCGCAGGCTACAAATTTGTCCCGTGATGCGCGTCGGCCCCGCAAGCGGAGATTAAGACGGAAACAGGAGCAGCCAAAATGCGCGAGAGGCAAGGGGTTCGGACGCATCTGCTTCTCGTCATCGCCATGGCTCTGGTGATTGCGATTGTTACGGGGCTGAGCCTGCTGCTCATTCGGCACCACCTGCGAGAACAGGTGAGGGATGACCTGTCGCGGGACCTGGACCATTCCGTCATCACTTTTCAGAATCTTCAGGCTGAAAACTTGAAATCGCTGGAGCGCGAAAACGCTTTGCTCGCCGAACTGCCCACATTGAAGGCGTTGATGACGAGCGGGGACGATCTGACGATCCAGGACGGGGCGTCAGAGTTCTGGCGGCTCAGCGGCACGGATCTGTTCGTGCTTGCCGACCCGACGGGACGGGTGGTGGCGGCGTATGCAAAGCGCGGGTCGGCAGACAAAGCGGTGCGCGCGGGGTTGAAAACCTTACTGGCTTCTCCCGGCAAGCACTATCTCATTGCGCAGGGATCGCTGTACGCCTGTGCGCTGCGTCCTTTGTATTTCGGCAGCGAGGAGGATGGCACGCTGCTCGGTTATGTGGTGAGCGGCGTTTCGATTGAGCGCACAGTACGGCAGATCAGCGATCCCACCGGCGTTGAAGCGACGTTTCTCAGCGGCGGCCATGTAGTGGCGAGCACGCTTGAACCGGCCATGCAGGCGACTCTGGAAGGGGATCCGTCTCTGGCCTCCGGCGGGTTGCGGTCGCTGGAGACGGTGACGCTGGGAGACGCGCAGTTCCTTTCCGCCACGGAAGATCTCTCGGCGAGCGCAACGTCTCCGCTGCAATTGGTCGTCCTGAAATCGTTCGGGCCCGCGGAGCGGTCGATCAACCGCATTGATCGCATGATTCTGATTGTCGGCCTGCTGGCGCTGCTTTCCGGGACCCTGCTGATGATCTTCGTGTCGCGCTTTGTCACGCGCCCGCTGGAAGAGTTGTCCGCAAGCGTGCGGGCATTTGGTTTTGGCGATGTGAGGCATCGTGTCCCCCGCCACGGCACGCAAGAGGTGCGGCAGCTAAGCCGATCGTTTACCGGCATGAGAAATGAGATTCAGAAGGCCAATCAGGCGGTGCTGGAATCGGAGCGGCTCGCGACCATCGGCAGAATGGCAAGCTCGGTTTCTCACGATCTCCGTCATTACCTCGCGGCGATCTACGCCAATTCGGAGTTTCTGGCTTCCGACCGGTTTTCGATGAAAGAGCGCGCCGAGATTTTCTCCGATATCCGCGCCGCCGTGAACGGCACAACCGATATGATCGAGTCGCTGCTGATCTTCAGCCGCACAGGGACAGCGATGAGGAGGTCGCCGGAGCTGATGGCGACACTGCTGGAACGGGCCGTGGCCGTAGTGAGGGCGCATCCCGATGCGGAAGGCGTGACCCTGGAGACGCATTATGGAGACCCAGGGGGGACCTCGGTGGTTGTAGACGGCAAGCAGATCGAAAGGGCCATTTCGAACCTGCTCGTCAATGCCTGCCAGGCGATTCGCTGCATGGGAACGCCAGGCAAGGTAACGGTAGTTCTGGAAGCGCGGGAAGAATCTGTCATGGTGAATGTGACGGACAACGGCCTCGGGGTTCCGGAGAAGATTCGTGAAAGTTTGTTTGAACCGTTCGTGAGCGAGGGTAAACAGAAGGGGACGGGACTGGGGCTTACGCTCGCGCACTGCATCGCTGTGGAGCATGGAGGGTCCGTCGTACTCCTGAGCAGCCGGCCCGGCGAAACGATTTTTCAAATGAAGGTGGCGCGCGGAGTTACCGCGCCGGGCGCGGAGGGATCCGAGCGCCACGAGCAGGTGATTCCAGATGAAAATGTCAGGACATAAGCGGAGTCGGCGTTTTAGTGGAGACTGGAGCGCCTTGCCCATCGCGGTATTGCTTCTTGGCCTGCCGACGCAGTTGGCCGTGGCACAGAACACGAGCCAGGAAAACCTGCCGCAGCAGATCCAGCAACTGACGGATACGATGGCGCGAACGCAGGCGCAGCTTCAGGAGTCGCAGCGCCAGCTTGATGCAATGCGCATACAGTTGAATGAATTGAAGCGCGCACTGGGGCAAAACACGGCGACCGGCGCTTCATCCGCTGACTCGGAGACCACTCGGGAGTCGAAGAAAGCGCCGGAGACTGCGACGGAGGCGATTCAGGAAATCCGCGATCGACAAGGAATGTTGGAAACGCAAATCGGGGTTCATGACCAGACGAAAGTGGAGAGCGAATCGCGGTATCCGGTAAAGATTACGGGGCTGTTGCTGCTGAATGGGTTTGTGAATAGCGGAGCGGTGGACCAACCAGCAACGCCCACTCTGGCGATTCCAGGCGCTGGGAGCACCGGAGCCAGCGTGCGGCAGACCATCCTGGGGGTTGACGCGCGGGGACCCCATCTGTTCGGTGGGCGAAGCTATGCGAATCTCCGAGTGGATTTTAACGGAAGACCGGCGGCGGCAAGCAATGCGGCGAGCGACTCCGGTTACTATGGCGCGAATGCCATGCTGTTGCGGTTCCGCACTGCCCGCGCCGCGCTGCAATGGAGCCGCACGGAAGCCTATTTTTCGTTTGACCGGCCAATCTTCAGCCCAGATATGCCGGATTCGCTGACGGCAATCGCGGAGTCGCCCCTCGCCTGGTCAGGGGACCTGTGGACCTGGAATCCGCAATTGGGCGTGACGCAGGCCTTCGCGCCCCCTGGGTCGCGGGGATTACGGCTGCAAGCCGCTCTGATCGACGCGGGAGATGCTCCGCTCTCGCTGGCTTTGAGCGGGCCCGCGGGCGCGATTCCTCCCACCGGCGCCGAGCGAAGCCGCTGGCCTGGAGTTGAGGCGCGGGCGGCTCTGCTGGGAGCGGGGCGCGACCTCGAACGCAGTCATTTTGGCGTGGGAGGCTATTTCGCCCCGCATCGCAACTCACTGGGGTACAGCTTCGATTCCTGGGCGGGAACACTGGACGCGAAGCTTCTGCTGCCCGCGCGCCTGCAATTTGCTGGGAGCTTCTACCGTGGGCTCGCGCTCGGCGGTCTGGGCGGCGGAGCCTACAAGGATTTCGCCTATCGTTTTGACGAGGACACCGGCGGTTATTACTTCCGCCCTTTGGATGACGTGGGAGGATGGGCGCAGTTGAAGGAAAAACTGAATGAGCGCCTGGAATTCAACGCGGCATTCGGGATCGATAATGTGTTCGCCTCTGAATTGCGGTCCTATTACAATCCTGGGGCTTCCATGGCGCAGAACCTTGCCAGGAACCGCACCTACACCGGAAACGTGATTTATCGGCCAAGCGCGTACCTGCTTTTCTCATTGGAATACCGGCATCTGGAAAGCTCTCCCGTGATCGGCTCATCGGCTGAGAGCAACATCGTCGGGCTGGGGGCGGGATATAAGTTTTGACTATGCGGCCCATGCTCGGGGTGTCCCTGTTGTGTCTCTGCGCTCTGTTGCCATTGAGAGCGGCTGACGGGCAGGTTCGCCAGAATTCCGGAGCGGAACTCCGCCTGCATATCGTCCCTTCTTTGCCGGGAACGCGTCGTGCCGTCCCGGCGGTTGTCTGGCTGGAGGCACTTCCGGGCACTCCCGCGCTTCCATTTGTTCTTCATGGGCCCTACAGACTTTTGCAAAAGAACCGCACCTTTACGCCGCACTTGCAGGTGATTCCGGTGGGCAGCGTGGTTCAGTTTCCCAATGCCGATCCTTTCTTTCACAACGTCTTTTCTCTTTTTGAAGGCAAGCGGTTTGACCTGGGCTTGTATGAAGCGGGCTCAAGCAAGTCGGTCACATTTTCACGCGAAGGTGTCTCCTATATCTTTTGCAATATTCATCCGGAAATGAGCGCCGTCGTGGTGGCCCTCTCCACGCCGCTGTATGCGGTCGCCGACGCAAGCGACTCGTTTGTTCTGCGCGGCATTCCGCCTGGCGACTACGAGCTGCATATATGGATCGAGGGCGTGCCCCAGCCGGTTCTTCGCAGTCTGAGGCGGGAAGTGCACTTTCCGCCGCGCGTGGTTGATCTGGGCGCACTACGCGCCCCGATAGCTCGGCCTCGGGCGCTCACGCACGCCAACAAATTCGGCAAGGCCTACGACACGGAACCACAGACGACCTACTAAGCCGACGATCGTATGACAATGCGGTGACAGCCTGCTGACAACTCCATATTCACCCGTAGCTAGAGTCCAGAGAGTGGTTGCACATGGGCAGGGCTCGGAGTTGCAAATGGGTATCCAGACACCAGGAGCAGTGGTTTGCGGAGCGGGCGGCTTTATTGGCGGGCATCTCGTCAAGGGTCTTCTGCGGCGCGGCGTTGCCGTGATTCGAGCGGTGGACATCAAGCCACTGGAGCAGTGGCACCAGATCACCGAAGGCGTTGAGAACATTTCGCTCGATTTGAAGGACAGGCAAAACTGTCTTGCTGCAATCAACGGTGCCGAACACGTCTATCAACTGGCCGCGGACATGGGCGGCATGGGTTTCATCCAGAACAGTAAGGCGCTTTGCATGCTCAACGTACTCGCCAGCACCAATACGCTGCTGGCTGCACGGGATAAGGGAGTCAAGCAGTTCTTCTATGCGTCTTCAGCCTGCGTTTACAACGCGGAGAAGCAAGCCACTCCCGAGGTGGTTCCGCTCAGGGAATCCGATGCTTATCCGGCGCTGCCCGAGGACGGTTACGGCTGGGAAAAGTTGTTCAGCGAACGCATGTGCCGCCACTTTGCCGAAGACTTCGGAATGGTCTGCCGTGTGGCCCGCTATCACAACGTTTATGGCCCGCATGGCGCCTGGACAGGTGGACGGGAAAAGGCTCCCGCGGCGATTTGCCGCAAGGTGATTGGAGCCAAATTGACCGACGCGCATGAAATCAACATCTGGGGCAATGGCCGGCAAACGCGCAGCTTTATGTACATCGATGATTGTGTGGAAGGCACCTGGCGGATCATGAACAGCGACATCGCCGAGCCTGTGAACCTTGGCTCCAGCGAGCTTGTCACGATCAACCAACTGGTTGATGTCGCCGAGGAGATAGCGGGCGTTCGCCTCCGGCGGACCTACGACCTCGATGCGCCACGAGGCGTAAACGGGCGCAACAGTGACAATTCGATGATTCTGGATCGCCTTGGCTGGGAGCCTTCCATCCGGCTGCGCGAGGGGCTTGCAAAGACTTACCGCTGGATTGAGCGGCAGATGACCGAAGATGCCGGCGCGCAACAGTGTGAGCGAATGGATGCGGCCGCGGTCTGATCCGCTTGGCAGTGCAACCGGCGCATCTGAACTTTCCTGGTCTTCCGCCAATGACTGTCAGCCGGAGAGCGCTCAGGTCACGATAATTTCCAGCCGTGGCTGCGCCGCGAGTTGGGCTTTTGTCAGCACGATGCTGCTGCCCGCAATCTTACCGGCGGAAGCCGTGCGAATCGGCTTTCGGTCCACGGGATGGATGTGAATGGCAAGGTCGCCCGCGAAGCCGCCTGGAACATCCAGATCGATCTTCCATTCGCGGCCGGAAAGAGCATGAGTGGCCCAGCTAACCGGGCCGAAGCGAGTGGGGCATCGGCGTACTGAGATGGTTTGGCCCGGCGCGAACCAATGCTTCGGCGCGGCTCTTTGCAGGTGACAGATATCCTTGTCCGACTCCTCATAGCAGAGCAGCCAGCGCAAGCCAAGCGTGGGTTGCAGTGTGCTGTTGATGACGGCGGACCATCCGTATTCGCTTCCTTCTCCTGGATAGCTGCCGGGAATGTAGGCATCCTCGGGAGCATAGCGGTTGCCGGAATCCGCCGCGTAGCAGACCAGAGCATAGAGCGTAAGCAGAAATGGCCGGTAGTCATCCTGCCGGATTCTGACGGCGAGGTCGCCGTGGGCCATGAAGTTGGAGATTCGAGCCACAGCGCCGTCGGTTGCCAAGCTCAGAATTTCCAAGCCGGCGATCTCGCGATGCCGCAGATGCCCGAGGTCCAGACTCGGATCGCCCCAGTCGGCGAGAAACCAGTCCGGCATGAAGCGATGATTCTCGTAGCTCGACAAATCCTTTGGATGATGATGAATGTCGTCGGGAGTGAAGGGCGTGATGTTCGCCTCTTTCATGTATGGGGCGCGGAGGCCGAGTGTGGCCTCAAGCGAAGCCTGGATGTTGGCGCGCATCTCTTTCGCAATCGTTTCATAGCGCGCGGCGAGGGCGTTGAGCGACTCGTCTTTGCCGGCTTGCGCCGCAAGCCTTAAACAGCGGGCATGTTCTGTGAGGCCGCGCCAGGTCCAGGTTGAATTCTGAAAATAGAGCGGATGAGACTTGGGAAAATCATTGTTCGGATCGCCGAGGTCCGCCTCCGGCGATCCGTAAATCAGACCATAGCGGCGGTCGCCGGGAGAAAATGTCTGCTTGCTATATTCGTATCGCTTCAACACAAAACCGATCATCCGCTCCAGAACGGGCAGCCGCTTGCGAAGCGCATCGAGGTCGCGGTTGTAGTCATACGAGCGCGCCGAGTTCCAGAGGAAAATTCCGGCGTTCAGCGGCGCTTCCACCTGGTCCTGCGTGTTGTAGAGGAAATTGCCGTCGGGCAGGATGTATTTATCAAGATAGTGCTGGAAGTAAACGTCGGCGTCCTGTGAGAGGTTCCAGAGCTGCTGCGCCCAGACGAACTCATACTCCGCCACCGGAAACAGCGCGTGGCTGCGCTCTGGAATTTTTGTGTATGCGCCTTCACCGATCTGATACGTCGGCTCGAGTCCGCGATAGCTGCATCGAGAAAGTGTGATGCCGGCGCGCGCGGCGTTGAGCAGCCACTCGTCAGGAATGCTGACGGGCATGGCTGTCTCGTACAGGGATGACCAGCGGTTCCAGATGCCTGCCAGCTCCGAGAAAAAGGACTGCGGCGAGCAGTTCCAATAGCGGTCCACGTACATTCTGCCGTCGGCGTCACGCGTGCCATCGTGCGCAGTCTCTCCTTCAGGAACCATGACGCGCACTCTTCCAAGTGGTTTCGCGTCCGTGCCCGGCGGCAGCAGGAGCATGGCCTCGTAGCCGCATTGATACTTGGGGTTCCATACGCCGATATCCGCGACCGGAAGATAGCCGCCGAGCAGCGTGCGCTTGCTATAGCCGTCCTTGTATTCGTAAATTTGCGGATTTTCGCCCGGAAGCAGATTGGCCGGATCAAAATAGACGCCCACCTGGTCCGGTTCCCATGTGCCTTCGCCGTCAGGTTTGCCCGCAATCTCGCGCGATTTTCCGTCCGCTTCGAGATAGAGGCTTGTCTTTGGTCCGCCCTGCTCGTTGGCCACCAGCGTCCAGCCGGTGTATTCGCGACCGAGCGCGGCCACGTTTTCATAGCACGGATCGTCCGACGAGTTGAGAAGATACTCTCCGGTTACGTCCGGTCCAGGGACATAATGCGAGGCGCGCTCCAGCTTGACTTTCGGAGTGTCCGTTGGCCTGGGACGAACCTTGGTAAGGCTGCCAATGTGCTTGGGAATCCATGCGATCAGTCCCTCCCGTTCCGTCACATACGCGATGGTTCCGCGATGCGTGGCGTGTTTCTCGAATACCGCTGTATCCACACCGTTGATGCCGGCGATGGTGAGCAGCCGCCAGCCGTCGATGGCCTCACCGGTCCGCAGCGTTGCGGTCTGCGCGCCGGTTTTCACCGTCACCGCGCCGTGACTGAAGTCGCTGACGGAGGGTACAGCGCGGAGCGCTGCTTCTTCTCCGAGCAGGTAGAGCGAAAACTCATTCGGGATGCGTCCCGGGGCATAACCTTCTTTACGAAGCTGCGCGGCTTCGTCGTCTGCGAAACCAAACGCCGGGTAAACAGCGGAGCTGACTCCGGCAGCAGCAAGAAGTTTCAGAAAGTCTCGGCGTTCGATCAATGCGCTGTTCCTCCAGATAATTGCGCGGCGGCTCTGCCGCGGGAGGAACGAGCGGCGGCCGCAGCGCGTGAGAACAGTATCGCGCCTTCGCGGAAGTACAGCCTGGTCTATATGAACTAGGGCCTGTTAACAGATTGGCGGACGTGGGAGCGTCAATTGTCAGCGGATGGGGTTGGGTCGAATTTGCCGGTGAGGTCCGCGGCGCGGTCGATATGGTGGCGCTGGCACCAGGCTTCGAGTCCTTTTGCGATGCGCTCGACGGCGCGCGGATCGGCGTAGCTAGCCGTGCCGACCTGGACGGCGGCGGCTCCGGCGAGGAGAAATTCGACCGCGTCTTCGGGAGTGGTGATGCCTCCGAGCCCGAGGATGGGGATGCTGACGGCGCGGGCGGCTTCCCAGACCATTCTGACGGCGATGGGCTTGATGGCGGGACCGGAGAGCCCCGCGGTGATGTTGGCGATGCGCGGGCGGCGGGTTTCCACGTCGATTGAGAGCGCGACAAATGTATTGACGAGCGAGAGGGCATCAGCCCCGGCCGATTCGGCACATTTGGCCATCGTGGGGATGGAGGTCACGTTGGGCGAGAGCTTGACGATGAGCGGGCGCGTGGCGGCCTGCTTCGCGCGCGCGACCAACTCGTCGAGCGCGATGGGATCTGTGCCGAAGGTCATGCCTCCGCGGTCGGTATTGGGGCAGGAGGCATTGAGTTCGTAGGCGGCAATGCCTTCGGCCTCATTGAGCCGGCAGATGACTTCCAGGTAGTCCTTGACCTGATTGCCGAAGACGTTGACGATGACGGCGCACTTTGGGTATTTGCGCAGCGCCGGGAGTTTCTTTTCGATGAATGCCTGGACGCCGATGTTCTGCAGGCCGATGGCATTCATCATCCCGGCGGCGGTTTCGATGATGCGCGGCGCCGCGTTGCCGGCCATCGGTTCGCGAGAGATGCCCTTGGTGACAAAGCCGCCGATTTTTTCGAGAGAAACGATGTCCTCGAACTCGACGCCATAGCCGAAAGTCCCGCTGGCCGCCAGCACGGGGTTTTCAAGCTGGATCCCAACGAATTGCACGCGCATGTCCGGCTTCATGGCTTCTTCCCTGTGGCGGCTGGTTTGGGCGATGCGGGTTTTGGCGCGGGCTTACCCCCCGGCTTGCGCGGGGCGCGGCGCGCCTGCCGGTGGCGTTTGGTTGCCGGCGGTTTGGGATAGACGACTTTAGATTCCGGCTTGAGCGCCTGGGTGAGAATCTCTCCCACTGAGGCGGAGGGCTGGTTAACGCCGAGCAGCGAAGCCAACGTGGCGGCGAGATCAACCGGCTGAACGCGGCCGCGGTAGGTTCCGGGAGCAAAGGGCGCTCCGTAGAACGCCAATGGCACGTGGCGGTCATACGAGTAAGGCGTGAAGTGGTCGGTTCCGGGATGACCGGTTTCCTGTTGCTGAAATGCGTCGGGGATGAGCATGACGTACCAGCCGCCGTTTGGCGTGTAGCTGTTGGCGAGAATTTTTCCGAAGGGTGTTTCGGGGAGCAGGCCAGTCGCCATTTGCACGCGGGTATAGCTGCGGAAGAGGGCGGGCGTGGGTGGTTTCCGAACCGGTGCGGGCTGGGCAGCGGGCTCTGCGGACTCCGATTGGTTCGCCATCGTGGACCGGCTGGGTGCCGGAACGGAACTGGGCGAGGGGGGCGGGACGGGTGCCGAAGGTTGAGGGTTGGCCGCGGGTGGCGGAGCGGGCTGCGCGGTCTGGCTGGCCCGCTTGGCGAGATCGGCGAAGGCCGCCGGCAGGGCGTTCTGGACGGCGGCTTCCGCTTCAGGTTCGTTGATTCCAGCGCGGGTGAAGGAGGGCGGGTTCAGCGTGAGGTAGGGAAGGGACTGGTCGGGCATCAGGTAGGGAATCTTTTCGCCGGGAGAGAACTTCATGTTGATGGCGTAGTTCACGTCGTCGGCGAGCTTCTTCAAATTGATGTGAGCGGCATTCAGTCCAAGATTGGCGGCGATTGAGGGCAGGGGGGCAACGCCGTGGTCGGCGGTGAGGGCGATCCAGACGTTGCCGAGGCCGCCGGGAACGGTTTTGTCCAGCCAGGTAACGAAGGCATCGAGGTTCGCGTCGACGGCGTCGATCATGGCGCGCTGCTCGGGCGAGTCGGGGCCGACCTGGTGCCCGAGAATGTCAGTGGACGAGATGCTGAGGACCAGAAGATCGGGCGTGGAGCGCGTGCCGAGCGATTCACCGGTGATGAGGGCTTTGGCGAAATCGAACTCATAGCCAACCGAGGCGGTGGTCGAGCCTACCCCCTCGAAGAAATTTTTTGTGCCGACGGCGTTGGCCTCCTGCTCGGCCTGCATGATGCGTCCGCTGTCGTCAAAGGTTTCGGCCCAGTCGGGAAGCTGCGTCATGTAGTAGGTCGAGGTGATGAAGCGTCCGGAGACGGGATCAATCCAGAAGGCGCCGTTGGCCGTGGCTCCGGCGGCGAGAATGGCGGCGTCCTCCTTAAAGGACACCCCGTAGATCTGTGACTGGCCAGCGGTGTCGAGGCGGAGTTCGTCTCCAAGGGTGGAGGCGCGGAGGTTGAGGGGCGAGGCTCCGGGAGTGGTTGCGGCTCCGGCGGGCAGGCCGACGAGGGCGTAGCGCTCGTCTTCGACGGCGGACACCCGATGCTTGTCGCTGCGGGCGAGGTCCCACCAGGAGTTGCCGCCGATGCCATGGCCGTTGGTATAGGCTCCAGTGCTGATGGTGGCGTGGCCGGGAGCGGTTTCGGTGTTGGCGTAGGCGTAATAGCAGTCGGGAAACCAGGCTCCGTGATCAAGAAAGAGATCGAAGCCGCGGCCCTTGAAGTCGGCCCGATAGCGCTCAAGATAGTCGGCGCGAAACTGGTCGAGCACCAGGATGACGATGAGCTTGGGATGGCCGTCGTAGGCGGTTGCGCGCGCCGAGGGAATGTAGAGAAGCGTGAGCGTGCAAACGAGGACGAGGGCGGCGAACCGTTTGAGCTGCGGCATAACGATAGTATGGCAGGGCTCAGGGTATAGGGGTCAAGGATCAGTTGCTGAGGCTCGGGCTAGTTCACGTTGCGGAGGCGCTCCGATTTGAGCGCCTGGTTGAGAGCGTCGATCACCGGGTCCTGTTTGCGCTCTTTCAAAAAGACCGCGCCTTCGTTTCCGCCTGTGCGCAGGTGCTTGCACTTCCGCCGCTCCATTCCTTCCAGATACCGCCGCATGACTGCTTCTTCCGCTGTTTCGTCTGGCATGGTTGGCTGCCTCCAGTACTGCCGGGTTCAGTGTCCACTTTACTCCGGGTATATCCCGTATCTCTCTTAAACCTAGTAATCTGAGAGTCTATGCTCGATTTGGGATTTGTGCGCGGCAATCTTGAGTTGGTGGAGGCGAAGCTTCGTGACCGGGGGCAGGATCCGGCGGAGTTGCTGGTAAATTTTCGTGCGTTGGATATTCAGCGGCGTGCGCGCATTACCGAAGCGGAACAGCTCAAAGCACAACTCAACAAGTTGAGTGAGGAAGTGGCGCGGCTAAAAAGGTCTGGACAAGATGCTGCGGCGCTGTTGGATCAAGCACGGCCGTTCAAGTTACGCATGGAGGGGCTAGAGGCTGCGGCGGCGGAGTCCGAAGCGAAGATGCGGGCCATTCTGGCGCGGATTCCCAATGCGCCGCTGGCGGATGTGCCCGTGGGTGCGAGCGAAAGGGAGAACGTCGAGGTCAAACGGTGGGGCGATCCGCCGCAGTTTGACTTTGCCGCGAAGCCGCACTGGGAGCTTGGCGAACAGTTGGGAATTCTGGATTTTGAGCGCGCGGCGAAGCTCTCGGGCGCGCGCTTCGCTGTCTACTGGGGTGATGGAGCGCGGCTGGAGCGGGCGCTCATCAACCTGATGCTCGACATTCACACGCGCGAGCACGGGTATACGGAGGTTCTGCCTCCTTTTATGGTGAACAGCAAATCGCTGTTCGGGACGGGGCAGTTGCCGAAGTTTGCGGAGGACCTGTTTCGGTGCGTGGACGAGCAGGGGTATGAAGAGGGCGCGTATCGCGAGAACGATCATTGGCTGATACCGACGGCGGAGGTCCCGGTGACCAACCTTTATCGCGATGAAGTGCTGGACGAGGCGGCGCTGACGCGGTCACTGGTGGCGTATACGCCGTGCTTCCGGTCGGAGGCGGGTTCGTATGGGAAAGATGTGCGCGGGATCATCCGCCAGCATCAATTCCAAAAGGTGGAACTGGTGAAGTTCACGCGGCCCGAGGATAGCGAAGCGGAACACGAAAAGCTGACACGAAATGCGGAGACCATTCTGGAGCGACTG
>JBAUHD010000483.1:0-2901 GCA_049680085.1 Acidobacteriaceae bacterium | reverse complement strand
CTGTGACATAGCGCGTCCATTGCGTGATCTTCCTCTGCCCCAGCTCGCCTTCTTTTTGCAGCTTCGCCAGAGGCTGATACACCACCGTCAGCAACTGGAAGATAATCGACGCCGTAATGTACGGCATGATGCCCAGCGCAAAGACCGTCAGACGTCGCAGGTTGCCGCCGCTGAACAGATCCACGAGCGCCAGCGACGAGCCGGCCTGGGAATTAAAGAACTGCTCCAGCGCCGTCGCATTTACGCCCGGCGTGGGAATATGCCCGCCCAGCCGGTACACAAACAGGATGAACAGCGTAAACAACACACGTCTGCGCAGGTCGGGAATGCGGAAGATATTCGCGAATTTTTCAAACATCGGTAATTCCAATCATAAATGCCCGAACTGGAGAAACGCACGTCCGGGCATTCACAGAACCTTTGAAACTCTTTTCAGATTGAATGTAAGGATTGTCTTCCCGGCAGGAGTCATTGCAACGCAATGACGTAGTGGAGAGACCTGCGCTTCTTCACCCCTACATGAATCC
Organism: Acidobacteriaceae bacterium; assembly: GCA_049680085.1. Taxonomy (GTDB): domain Bacteria; phylum Acidobacteriota; class Terriglobia; order Terriglobales; family Acidobacteriaceae; genus Silvibacterium. The sequence continues at coordinate 2,374 of JBAUHD010000483.1, read as the reverse complement.
AGAACCCTCATTAGCTGACCAAAACAGCTTGACCGCCGGCTTTTTCGATCTTCTCCCGCGCGGTTTTTGAGAACTTGTGGGCGTGAACCGTAATGGCCGCGCCGATCTCGCCATTGCCCAGAATCTTCAGCAGATCATTGCGCCGCTTCAGCAGACCCTTGGCCGTGAACTTCTCCAGCGTCAGTTCCGTCTCGTTCAACTCCGCCAGCCGGTTCAGGTTCAGGACCGTGTACTCGGTGCGAAAAATGTTGGTAAAGCCGCGCTTCGGCAAACGGCGGTGCAGCGGCATCTGGCCGCCTTCAAACCCGCGCATCAGGCTGGAGCCCGAACGCGACCCCTGGCCCTTGTGCCCGCGCGTCGATGTCTTGCCGTGTCCCGAACCCATACCGCGCCCAACGCGCTTCCGGTTCCGGTTCGCGTTCTTCGGCGCTTTCAAATTCGATAAATTCATCATTCCCTCGCTTAACGCCGGAGCAGCTTCCTACTCCGACTCGCTTTTGTTTTTGCCGGCCGTTTCATACCTGGCCGCTTTTTCACTGGCTGCTGTTACTCCAGGATCCGCACCAGGTGCGGAACCGTCTTCACCATGCCCCGAATTGAGGCCGTATCTTCCCGCTCAACAATCTGGTTCAGCCGCGTAAAGCCCAGGCCCTTGACGACCTTCTTGTGCTTCCCCGGGGCCTGAATCACGGACCGGAAATACTGAATTCTGATCTTAGCCAACTCTGCCATCTTCGTAACCCCCAACCTCTTGCCGCGCAGCGCCATCATGCTCGTTCAGCGCCGTCCGGCAAAGCATGTTTATAGCTCCTCAACCTGCTTGCCCCGCAGCGCCGCAACCTGGGCCCTGTCGCGCAACTGCACCAGCGCGTCAAACGTGGCCTTGATCACGTTATGCGGATTCGCCGATCCCAGGCTCTTGGTCAGCACATTCTGCACGCCGACCGAAGTCATCACCGCCCGCACCGCGCCGCCGGCAATCACGCCCGTGCCTTCCGGAGCCGGCTTCAGCAGCACCTGTCCCGAACCGAACCGGCCCACCACCTGGTGTGGAATCGACGTGTCCGTCAGGTTCACGCGCACAAGATTCTTCTTTGCCGCCTCGATCCCCTTGCGGATCGCCTGCGGCACTTCCTTCGCCTTGCCCGATCCGTAGCCAACCACGCCCGAGTTGGGATCGCCCACCACCACCAGCGCGGCGAACGACATATTCTTGCCGCCCTTCACCACCTTGGTGACGCGGTTGATGGAAACCACCTGATCCTTCAGGTTGAACTGACCGGCATCCAGCTTTCTCTTCAATGTTGTCGCCATTCGCTTCCCGATTCCTTCCTCAATCCCTGAGCCCTAATCCCTGAGCCCTGAGCCCTGCCTTTTAGAACTCCAGCCCCGCCTCGCGAGCCGCATCCGCCAGCGCCTTGATGCGCCCGTGATACAGATACCCGCCGCGATCAAACACGACCTTCTTGATGCCCTTTTCCTTCGCGCGCTCGGCAACCTGCTTCCCGATCTCTTTCGCGGCCATCACATTGCCGCCGGTCTTCGCCTTCGCGGCCACCGTCGAGGCCGACACCAGAGTCACGCCCTTCGAATCATCAATCAACTGGGCATAAATGTGGTTCAGTGAGCGGTACACATTCAGCCGCGGGCGCTCCGGCGTGCCCTGAATCTTGGCGCGAATGCGATCATGCACCCTCTGCCGGACCTCGTTTCTCTTCCTCTGCACAATCATCGTCTCTTCCTTCCTAATAGCGGAGCCGCCCCGCGACCCCGTTCGGTATTAAAACAGCTTCTAGCTGTTAGCTCTTAGCTAGAAGCTAGCGGCTAACAGCTGAAAGCTGCTTTGCTACTTCGCGCCCGTCTTGCCAACCTTCTTCTTCAGCTTCTCGTCCGAGTAGCGAACGCCCTTGTTCTTGTAGGGGTCCGGCTTCCTCAGCGAGCGCATATCCGCCGACACCTGACCCACCTTCTGCCGGTCGATGCCCGACACCGTCACCCGCGTCTGCTTCGGGTCAATGGTTACCGAGATGCCGCTGGGCAGAGGAAATTCAATCGGATGCGAATAGCCGAGCGTGAACACCACCGTGTTCTTGCCCTTCAACTCCGCGCGGTATCCAATGCCGACAATGTCCAGGTCCTTCGACCATCCCTTGGTCACACCGGAGATGGCGTTGAAGACCAGCGCGCGCGTTAGCCCGTGAATGGCCGCCTGCGAGTCATTCTCGCGGACCGCATGAACCTGCCCATCCCTGGTCTCCAGCTTGATCCCCGCCGGAATCACCTGCTGCACCTTGCCCTTTGGGCCTTCCACAACCACCGTGTTGCCTTCGACCGAATACTTCACGCCCGCGGGGAGCGGAATCGGCTGTCTTCC
>JBAUHD010000482.1:0-7885 GCA_049680085.1 Acidobacteriaceae bacterium | reverse complement strand
GAAGATAAGTGAATAATCTCTGTGACCTTACAGATTTCCTGCGTGAGGCAAACCAGCCCTTAATGGCTGGCTCCGCCCGTCGCTCCCTGCCCCGCCGCTCCCGGGCCATTGTCCGTCTGGTCCAGCGAATCCATCTGCTGGAACAGTTGCGCATTCTCATCCAGCGACTGCAAGTCCTGAACCGTGGCCGAGGCCGCCGCCGGAGTCACCGAAACCGGCGCGCGCAGGCCCGCGAACCCCGCATATGTCCCCCCGCCGATCAGCAGCAGCAGCGCCAGCGCCCCGGCGGCCAGCGGCCTCAGGTGCGCATTCGAGCCATACTCGAACCGCGACCGCATCCGCTCCAGCCATCCGGCCCGCGGAGCCGATCGCTCCTCCCGCATCCGCGCCGCCATCCTCGCATCAAAGAACGGCGAGGGCTCCACGCCCTCCCAGCCGTCCAGCGCCGCCATCGTCCCCTCCAGCGAGGCCAGCTCCCGGAGGCAATCCTCGCACTGCTCCACATGCTCGCGCACCGCCGACGGCGCCCGCTCGCGGTCCAGCAGCAGATCGGGCAGCGCCTTCTTGAACTCGGTTTCCAATTTCCGGCAGATCATAATTTCCTCTAAGTTTTCTTTACCCTCTAAACAAAGTCCTTCAGTCTTTCCCGCAGCGTCTGGTAGGCCCGGAACAGAAGCGACTTGGTGGCCGACTCGCTCAGCTTCAGCACCTCGCCAATCTGCTTGTAGTCCAGCCCTTGATACTTATGCATCAGCACCGCCATCCGTTGCCGCTCCGGCAGCGCCATCACATGCTTGCGAATGGCCCGCATCCGCTCGTCGCGAACCAGCTCCTCCTCAGCGGAGGCCGTCAGGTCGGCCACATCCGGAGTCGTCCCCGTCTCCGGATCCGGCTGGTCCAGATACACGTTCTGCGCCGCCCGCTCATACTTCGTATCCCGCGCATGGTTCACGCCCAGGTTGGTCGCGATGCGGTAAAGCCAGGTCGTGAACTTCGCCTCCGCCCGGTACGTCGCCCGCGAGCGGTACACCCGCAGAAACACTTCCTGCGCCAGCTCCTCGGCCACCGCCTGGTTACGCACCATGCGAAACATGAAGTTAATAATCGCTTTGCGGTACTTCCCGATCAGAATGTCGTACCCGGCATCCTCGCCGTCGCGCACCCGGAGCATGATCTCCGCGTCGCTCAGCCCGCTCCATTCGTCCGCCGACCTGCGGCGTGCCCGCTCTCCTCGCAACGGAGCGGAAAGCGGACGATCCAGCGCAATCGTGCCCATATCTTCCTCAACCCCGTTTTGCTCACCAGGTTGCGGTTCTATCAGGCTGTTTTCCTCGCCGGATTCGGCGTCAGGATCCCCCTTCGAATCGCCGAAAGAGCCCTCCGATGACGGAAAATGGGAGCCGGAACCGGCGTCCGAAGGTGGTTTGCGGATAGCCATGCGCGTAGAACGATTCTATCTGGAACGCCACCGGAAAAGCCCCGCCGCTGGCGAGCCGGAAGCGGGAATGATACTCTGGAAAAGTTCCCACCACCGGGCCGCGCGGCTCGAAACAATGGCGCAAACGCCACGGGCGCATAACTCAGCGGTAGAGTGCCACCTTCACACGGTGGAAGTCGTAGGTTCGATCCCTGCTGCGCCCACCATCCCTCTCAATCAGGTCAATCCAGCAGGTCTCCGCCGCTATTTCGACTCTCCGTCGCTCCTGTACGGGGAAAAACCGCGTGAGGACGTGCCCCCGGATTTGCGTTTAGCTTCCCCAAATGATGATGTCCGAAAACCGCCACTTCTCCCCCTCTCCGATGAGAAGATCAAGTCATGGAACTGCCGGACCGCGAAATCTATTACCGCGCCCTCGAAACGCGCGACGCCCGGTTTGACGGGCTGATCTTCGTTGCCATCCAGTCCACCGGCATCTACTGCCGTCCCGTGTGCCCGGCCCGCACCCCTCATCTCCGAAATTGCCATTTTTACCCCTCCGCCGCCGCCGCGCAGGACGCCGGCTACCGCCCCTGCCTTCGCTGCCGTCCGGAAACCGCCCCCGAACTCGCCTCCTGGCGCGGAACCTCCAACACCGTCTCCCGCGCCCTGGCCCTCATCGGAGAAGGAGCCCTGGACAACAACGGCGCAAGCGTCGAGCAACTCGCCGAAAGGCTCGGCGTCGGCGAACGCCAGTTGCGGCGATTGTTCCTTCAGCACCTCGGAGCCTCCCCCGTATCCGTCGCCCAGACCCGGCGCGTCCTCTTCGCCAAACGGCTCATCCACGACACGCGAATGCCCATGGCCCAGGTCGCGCTCGCTTCGGGTTTCGGCAGCGTCCGCCGCTTCAACGAGACCTTCCACAACCTGTTCCATCGCCCGCCCGGCGCGCTGCGGCGCAAAGCGTCCCCCAGCACCACACCGGCGGACGAGGCCGTCACGCTCCGCCTGCAATACCGTCCACCCTATGACTGGGACTCGATCCTGAATTTCCTTGAGGCCCGCGCCATCCCGGAAGTGGAACGCGTGGAGGGCGGGCGCTATTTCCGCACCGTGGAACTGGAAGGAGCCTCCGGCAGCATCGAAGTCTCCCACGAAGCCCGCCGTCAGAGCCTCTGCGTCAGGATTCGCTTCCCCAACGTCAAAGCGCTACCCGGAATCGTCGCGCGGGTCCGCCGCCAGTTCGATCTGGGCGCGGACATTGAAACCATCGGCGCGCATCTTTCTAGAGACCCCTTGCTGGCCCCATGGGTCGCACAGCGCCCCGGCCTACGCGCTCCCGGCGCATGGGATACCTTTGAAACCGCCGTCCGCGCCATCCTCGGCCAGCAGATCAGCGTAGCGGCGGCGCGGCGGCTGGCCGGACAACTGGTCGCTCTCCACGGCAGGCCCGTGCCGAAAAACCATGCCGGACGCCCCGGCCTCTCGCGGCTCTTCCCCACTGCCGGCCGGCTCGCGAACGCTGCCTCGTTGAGCCTGGGAATGCCGGCCCCGCGCCTCGCCGCTCTGAAGGCGCTCGCCCAGGCCGCCGTCGCCGACCCCAACCTCTTCCGCCGCGGGCGAAGCATCGAGGAAACGGTGGAGCGGCTGCGGGGCATCCCCGGCATCGGCGAGTGGACCGCTCAATACATCGCTCTGCGCGCCATCCGCGAAACCGACGCCTTTCCCGCCACCGATGTGGGCCTCCTGCGCGGCGCGGCCGCTCTGAACACAATGACCACCCATACACCGGCCACGCTTCTCGCAACAGCCGAAGCATGGCGTCCATGGCGAGCCTATGCGGCGCAGCACCTCTGGGCCGCCGACCCAGCATTCCTCAAGAAGGGACAAACCACATGAGCCAGACCTTGCAACTCCTTATGGACCGCATCGAAACCCCCATCGGCGAAATGATCCTGGTCGCCGACCACGACGGAAACCTCCGCGCCATTGACTGGACCGACCACGAAGACCGAATGCTGCGCCTGCTCCGGCGTCACTATGGCGCAAACGGCTTCACGCTGGAGCCCGCGACGAATCCGCATGGGCTCTCCGAGGCTTTCCAGCGCTATTTCGCCGGCGACCTCGCCGCCCTCGACCGCGTACCCGCAAAGACCGCCGGCACGCCCTTCCAGCGCGAGGTCTGGAGCGCGCTCCGCACCATTCCCATGGGAACCACCCTCAGCTATGCCCAACTGGCCCAGCGGATCGGAAGGCCCAAATCTACCCGGGCCGTGGGGCTTGCCAACGGCGCGAACCCGGTCGCCATCCTCGTGCCCTGCCACCGCGTCATCGGAGCCAGCGGCTCCCTCACCGGCTACGGAGGCGGCATCGAGCGAAAACGCTGGCTCCTCGACCACGAGCGCGCGCCTGGCTAATCTCTGTATCGACAGCTATCGGGCCTCACGATCGGCTGCTCTAGCCATTGTTGATTTACCCAAAACCGATGTCATTCCGAGCGAGCGAAGCGACGAGGGACCTGCGGCTCGCTTCGGTTGGCTCCAATTCTTCAGGAGAATCGAAAATTCTGCCCATCCCATCGGTCGATAGGCTCAAGCTCCCCATGCATCTGATTTCCTCGAACCTGCTATACTGGAAGTAGAGATAAAGTTTGCTTCGAAAGGCACAGTCAACCGGCTGTGCCTTTTGCTTGTACGCTGCACGAACCGCTACACGATTGTCATTCCGACCGGAGGAACCTGTATGAATGCAAATCTTGTCATCCCGACCGCAGTCCGCGTAGCGGACGCAGCGGAGGGACCTGCACTTCCTCTTGTGGATACACCGACTTGTTCTGCCATAAGTTCTTTTTTTTCAGGATCAAATCAAATAAGTCCTTTGTTTTCAGGATCAAATTTTCTAACTCCTTTGTTTTCAGGATCAATTCTCTTTTTTTGGAAAAACGCGCACTCTCGAATATGACCCCACGCAAGTCCACCTTTGCCTTGAGCGGGGCACAAACCCTTTGTTTTCAGGATCAATCCAGTAACCCCTTTGTTTTCAAGATCAAATCTACTAAGTCCTTTGTTTTCAGGATCAATAATTCTTTTTGATAAGCTTCACCGCTTGCCCGTAGACTAAGCTAACTCGACCCGGTCCCTGAGCCCTGAGCCCTGTTTCGAGCGACGGTGGAACCCATGGAATCCAACGAAGTCCAGGAATTGCACGAACAGCATGAAACGGCGCGCGAGAGCAGCCTCCGCCCGGTGAGCTTTACCATGGCCGTGCTGGCCGTGCTGGTGGCCATCGTGACGGTGCTCGGACACCGCACGCACACCGAGTCGGTGCTCCAGCAGGCACGCGCCAGCGACCAGTGGAGCCTTTATCAGGCGAAGAAGATTCGCCAGTACAACACGCAACTGACGGTGGACCTGCTGAGGTCGCTGCCGGTCGCCAATCCGGCGGCAACCGCCAAAGTCACCGACGCCTACACCGCGCATCTGGCCAAGTGGAGCGTCGAGCTGAACGAGGAGCAGGCCAAAGCCCGGGAACTGGAGGCCGAGGTGCGCAAGTCCGAACGGCACGCCGCGCGCTTCGACCTCGGCGAGGCGCTGCTCGAGATTGGCCTGGTGATTACCTCCATCACCCTGCTTACGCGGCGTCGTCCGTACTGGTATCTTGGAATGGCGTTTGGCGCAGCGGGAATTGGCATTGCGGGGTGGGCCTTTCTGATCCGATAGTCCGGCGAAGAGAGTCGGCCAGCCACCGCGAGCGCTTGCGGCTCGGAAAGGGATTCTTTTGATTCGTCTGCTTCGCCGGATCGCTCTGCTTGCCGCGCTGGCTGCCTGCCTCGGCTGGTACGCGCAACCGTCGCGGGCTCAGGGATCCCGGCGTCGAGCCATCCCGCCGGTCATCTCCGTCGACCACGGCCCCAACGCGGCCCGGCAGCTCGACAAGCACTACGTGGTCCTGGTTTCGCTCGATGGGTTTCGCTGGGACTACCCAACGAAGTACGGCGCAACGCACCTGCTCGCCATCGGCGCCCGTGGCGCAAGCGCGCCCCAGGGCATGATCCCCGCCTACCCATCGCTCACCTTCCCCAACCACTACACCATCGTCACCGGACTCTACCCCGAGCATCATGGCATCGTGGCGAACACCTTCTACGATCCAGCGCGCGGTGAGGTCTTCTCCTATCGCGATCCGGAAACGGTCCGCGACGGCTCGTGGTACGGGGGCGTTCCGCTCTGGTCGCTGGCCGAGAGCCAGGGCATGCGCACCGCCTGCTTCTTCTGGCCGGGCTCGGAGGCAAAGATCGCCGGTGAGCGCCCTTCGCACTACCTGCCCTACGACGCTCGCTACCCCGACCGCAAGCGCATCGACCAGGTCATCGCGTGGCTCAAGCTTCCTCCTGCGGAGAGGCCCCACTTCATCACCCTGTACTACTCGTTGGTGGACCACGAGGGACATCGGCACGGCCCGGACAGCGAGCAGGTGCGCGAGGCGGTCCTGCACCAGGACGCGCTGATGGGCGAGCTTGAAGCAAGGCTCGACGCCCTGCATCTGCCCATCGATCTGGTCATCCTTGCCGATCACGGAATGGCGCGCGTCGAGGGCGACGGAATCACGCTCGACAAGTTCGCCAGCCTCAGCGGCTTCAAGACCGTGGGTTCGCTCCTCTATCCGCGCAGCGAGGCGGACGCCCAGCGCGCCTACCAGCAACTGAAGGCGGCGGACGCCGGATTCCGCGTCTTCCGGCGGGCCAGGGTTCCGCCGGAGCTGCACTACAACACCAACCCGCGCGAGGGCGATCCGGTGATTGTGGCGCAGGGACCCTTTCTGATTCGCGCTCATGAGGAACCAGACGAGTCGCAGTCCACGCTGGTCGGCAACCATGGCTACAATCCTTTTGAGATGAAATCCATGCGCGCCATCTTCTTCGCCGAGGGGCCGGACATTCGCCCCGGAACCAGGCTGAAGCCGTTTGAAGACGTGAATGTCTTCCCGTTCCTCGTGAAGATTCTGGGCTTGACATCTCCAAAGGTGGATGGCGACGCGAACGTGCTGTCGATTGCCCTGCGCGGGGAGGCGGCCCGGTAGATGGCATTGTTTCTGGGAATTGACGCTGGAGGCACCAGGACGCGGGCCGCCTTGGGGGATGACACGCGGGTCCTGGCACGCGCTACGGGCGGCAGTATTAAGCCGCTGCGCGTAAGCCGCGAGGAAGCGCGAGTCAACCTGGCCGCTGTGCTGGCGGACGTGGCACGGCAAAGTGGGGTGGACCTGCGGCAGGTCACGGCCTCCTGCGTGGGGACGGCTGGCTTGCGCCTTCCGCAAACCGACGGATGGATGCGGGAGATTCTCTCAGCCTGCGCGGGTGGCGCCATCGTGGTATGCGGCGATGAGGAGATTGCCCTCGACGCGGCGTTCACCGGAGGCGCCGGCGTGCTGACGATGGCCGGAACCGGGTCTAACACGCTGGGTCGCACCAGCACCGGCGAGCTGCTCACGGTGGGCGGATGGGGGCCCGCGCTCGGCGACCAGGGCTCGGGCTACTGGATCGGGCATCAGGCGCTGCGAGCTGCCGTCCGCGCAAAGGACTTTGGCCAGCCAACCCCGATTCTGGAGCGGGTTATGGCGTTGTGGAGGGCCCCCGGCCTGTCGGAGCTGGTAAACATCGCCCATGCGGCTCCGGATTTTTCGCAGCTCGCTCCGCTGGTTGTGGCATGCGCCGAAGAGAGAGACGCCGTGGCGCTGGAGGTTCTGGAGCGCGGTGGCCGGCTGCTGGGCGAGGACGCCGCCGAGGCCTTCCGGCGCGTGCGGCGGTCGGAGCCTGAACAGCCCATGCCCGGAATCGCATTTACCGGCAGCATTCTGGAGAAGGTCACGTTCGTGCGCGAGAGCATGATGGACACGATCCGCCGCAGTCTGCCCACAGTCGAAATCCTCCCCGAAGCCGTCGATCCCCTGATGGGCGCGCTCTGGCGCGCGCGGGTTTGACGACCGTACCGGGACGGGTCCAGAATCCCCAACACTGGTGTGCCTCACGAGCTCGCCCCCTCCAAGGTTTACCGCTGAATCCCCCCCAGCCCTGAGGCACCTCCTGATCTCACGATGAGAGAGGTTTTCTATGAGTACCGCAATGGCGTCCATGCCTGACATGGACAAGCTGCATGTCTTTCTAGGTAGGTTCGTAAACGACTTGGGCGCGACGCTGCACACCGGAATGGTGGTGATTGGAGAGAGTCTGGGACTCTATAAAGCGCTGGCGACGGGCGCGATGAACTCCGCCGAGCTGGCCGCCAAGACCGGCGTGGACGAACGCTATCTACGCGAGTGGCTGGCTTCGCAGGCCGCCGGCGGCTATGTCACTTACAACGAGGACACCAACCAGTTCAGCCTGAATGCGGAGCAGGCATTCACGCTGGCCAACGAGGACAGCCCCGCCTATCTGCCCGGCGCGTTTGAGCTGGCCCTGGCGTCGCTGGC
>JBAUHD010000481.1:0-3828 GCA_049680085.1 Acidobacteriaceae bacterium | reverse complement strand
AAATTTCATCTGGCGAACTTCTATCGCGGCATCGAATCGATCATCACGTTCTTTGAAGAAGTGGGCCGGTGAATGCGTTTGTTCTTGCCGGAGGCCAAAGCACGCGCATGGGCCGCGACAAGGCGCTGCTTGATCTCGGCGGCTCGCCTCTGATCGAACATGCGTTGGAAAAGCTGCGCGCGCTCGGCTTCTCGCCGCACATCGCGGGCTCGCGTCCCGACCTGGCGCGGTTTGCGCCGGTGGTTGCGGACAATCATTCCCAACAGGGGCCGCTCGGCGGAATCGAGGCCGCCCTCGCCGCCAGCGACGCGGAGCAGAATTTCTTCCTCGCGGTCGATTTGCCGTGGCTGCCTATTGCTTTTCTGCGCTGGATGATCGACCGCGCCGGCGTGACGAATGCCCTTGCCACGGTCCCGCGACTTCAGGGACTGCCGCAGCCGCTCTGCGCCATTTACCGCCGGGCCATGCTGCCCCACGCGCAAGCCACGCTTGCGGAGGGGGATGCGAAAGTCATGCGCGCCGTGGAACGCGCCGCGAGCGCCACCGGCCTGCGCATTGACAGCTTCGATGTCGAGTCGGTCGCCGCCGCGCAGGGCTGGCCTCAGACGCGTCCGCTCCACCGCTGGTTTGATAACCTCAACACACCTGCCGACCTCAACCAAGCAGCGCTGGAGCAATTGCCGCCTATCCACTAAGCTGAAGTCAAAGGGCTGTTTCGCATTTTTGCGCAGCAGCTTTCAGGGAGCCGTCCACTGGCCAGCAGCGCTGAAATTCCGGTCGTTGTCGAAGATTCCGCCAAGCGCGAGTCTGAACCCTATATTGCATTCGAGCATGTCTACAAGTCTTTCGGGGACCTGGTGGTGCTCGACGACGTGAGCTTCTTTGTCAATCCCGGCGAAACCCTCTGCATTCTGGGCCGCAGCGGAGTCGGCAAGTCTGTGGCGCTTCAGCACATCATGGGATTTCTCAAGCCCGATTCCGGCAAGATCATGGTCGCCGGGGAAGACATCACGGGCTTTGATGAAAAGCAGTTGCAGTCCATCCGCCGAAAAGTCACGATGGTCTTCCAGAACGGCGCGCTGTTTGACTCGCTCAGCGTTGGCGAGAACGTGGCGTTTCCCCTCCGTGAGCGCAAGCAGCTTGCCGAGGACCAGATTCAGCAGATCGTCCACGGCCTGCTGGATATGGTCGGGGTTTCGGGAATGTCCGACCAGCTTCCCTCTGATCTCTCCACCGGAATGAAGCGTTCGGTCGCCATTGCCCGCGCGCTTTCCGCCGAGCCGCAGGCCATCCTCTACGACGAGCCGACCACCATGGTCGATCCATTGATCGCTCACCTGCTGGGCGGTCTGATCCAGAAGCTCAAGCACCAGCTCCACCTCACCAGCATTGTCGTCACCCACGACATGCGCTTTGCCCAGCGGCTCGCCGACCGCGTTCTTTTTCTCCATCAGGGCAAGGCCCATTTCTTCGGAACGTTGGAGGAGATGCAGGCCACCAGCGATCCGGTGCTGCGGCAGTTTCTGGATATGGACACGCTGGTGCTCCCCGAGGTCTGATGCCGACGACGCAAGCGACAGCAGAGGATTTCGTAGGAACGTGGCGTCTGCTCGACTACTCCTTCGTTCACCAGGACGGGACGGTCGAGCATCCGTGGGGGACCGCGGTGCGCGGCTACCTGCTCTACTCCGCCGAGGGTTACATGAGCGGCAACCTCAGCCCGGCGAACGACTGGCCTTCGCGGCGGGCGCGACTTGCCGCCGTGCTTAAAGCTCACGACGGCGCCGGTGCGCTGCGGCTGGCCCGGCGCGCGGGACGCAGGGATTACATCGCCTACACCGGCCGCTACACTGTCGAGCGGGGCACGATCACGCATCATGTCGAAGCCAGCCTCTTTCCAAACTGGGTGGGCCGCTCTGAAGTCCGGCAATTCCAATTCGAGGGCAAAACCCTCACGCTGCGGACCGGCCCGGTTCGTGCTGGAAGAGACACAATTGTCGCGCAGCTTGTCTGGGAGCGCGTGGGACTGGCCGTCCAGGCACACGCGCCTTCGGCGCATTCAGAGTTCAGGTGAGGCGAAGTCAGTGGATATCCTTCTCGTATGCCGTGGAGCTTTGGATGAAATGCAAGTCCGGAGACTGTGAATTGCTAGACTTATAGTTGTGAAGATCGCGCTGGCCCAGATCAATCCCACCGTCGGAGACTTCGACGGGAACACCCGCAAGATTATTGAATTCACCGAGCGTGCCGCGCAGGGCGGAGCCGGTCTCGTCCTGTTTCCCGAACTCGCCGTCTGCGGCTACCCGCCCGCCGACCTGCTGGAGAAACCGTCCTTTGTCGCCCGCGCCGGGAAAGCCATCGAGGAGATCGCCGCGCACACGGCGGATGGAAAGATCGCCATCGTCTGCGGCTACGTCACGCCCGCCCATCGTGGAACCGGCAAGCACGTCATGAACTCCGCCGCTCTACTGCGCAAGGGACGTGTTGAATTTGTTCAATCCAAGATGCTGCTGCCCTTCTACGATGTCTTCGACGAGCAGCGCTACTTTGCTCCCGCGCTCCATCAGCGCCTCATCGCGATGGAAGGCCAGCCCGTCGCCATCACCATCTGCGAGGACGCCTGGAACGACAAAAGCTTCTGGGAGAACCGGCTCTACAGCATTGATCCTGTGGAAGAGCTGATGCGAGCCGGAGGCTCGCTGGTGCTGAACATTTCCGCCTCGCCCTATTGGAGCGGCAAGCGCCAGACGCGCCGTGAAATGCTCTCCGCTATCGCCCGCCGTCACGGCGTCCCGGTGCTCATGGTCAACCAGGTGGGCGGCAACGACTCACTTATTTTCGATGGATCCAGCCTCGCGCTGGGGCGCAATGGCGAGGTGATCGCACAGGCCAAGTCGTTTGAAGAAGACCTGATCTTTGTCGATACTCAATCGCTCACCGGCGACCTTCATCCCGAAACCGAAAATGAAGACGAAGCCATCTACCGCGCGCTGGTGCTGGGCACGCGCGACTACGTGTGGAAATGTGGTTTCTCCAAAGTTGTGGTCGGGCTCAGCGGAGGCATCGACTCGGCGCTGGTCGCGGCCATTGCCGCCGAAGCCGTGGGCCGGGAAAATGTTCTCACCCTGGGCATGCCCAGCCCCTATTCCTCACAAGGCTCCATTGACGACAGCCGACGCCTCGCGGATAACCTCGGCGTGCGCTTTGAGGTTCTGCCCATCAGCGCGCTTTTTGACCAGTACAACCAGACGCTCGCCCCGCTGTTTGCCGGGCTCCAGCCTGACATCACGGAGGAAAACATTCAGTCGCGCATCCGCGGCGCGCTGCTCATGGCCGCGTCCAACAAGCTCAATGCGCTGGTGCTTACCACCGGGAATAAAAGCGAGATGTCCACCGGCTACTGCACGCTTTACGGAGACATGGTGGGCGCGCTGGCCGTTATCGGCGACGTGTTCAAGACCGAGGTTTACGCGCTGTGCCGCTACCTCAACCGCGAGCGCGAAATTATTCCCGCCGCCATCCTCGACAAGCCGCCCTCCGCCGAGCTGCGGCCTGGCCAAAAGGACACGGACTCACTGCCGCCCTACGATGTTCTCGATCTTATTCTCGAATCTTATGTCGAACGCTACGAAACGCCAGAGATCATCGCCAAAGAACGCGGCCTCGAACTCGAGCTTGTCCGCCGCGTCGTCAAGCTGGTGGAGCGCAGCGAGTACAAGCGCCAGCAGGCGGCGCCGGTTCTCAAGGTGACGGCCAAGGCATTCGGAATGGGCCGCCGCTTCCCTATCGCCGCGCGGGTGCAGGTGGAATGACGAAAAGCGCGCGCCG
>JBAUHD010000480.1:0-23450 GCA_049680085.1 Acidobacteriaceae bacterium | reverse complement strand
GATCGGGATCTACTACAGTTACCGCGTTGCGGCGATCACGAAGATTGCGGATGGGGCGGCGGTTTTCCTATTCAAAAACGAGGCGTGGCGCCGGATCTTCTGGGTTTCCTTGCCGCCGGGTGTGCTGTTTGTCATCGGCAGCGTGTTTTTGGCGGAGTCTCCGCGTTGGCTATTTCAGCGCGGCAGGAAAAGCAAAGCCTATGCGGCCCTGCTTCGCTCCCGTACTCCCGAGCAGGCAAGAACCGAAATGGAGGAGATGGAGCAAACGGCGCAATCGGCCAAGGTGCAGGCAGCCGGAAAACCGATGAAAGAATCTCTGCGGCGCCGGAAATATGTGATTCCGTTTGTGCTGGCCTGCGCCATTCTTTTCTTCAACCAGGCGACCGGGGTCAATTCCATCATCGCTTATAGCACCGGCATTCTGCTGCAAAGCGGCTTGTCGGATCTGGGCGCCCATTGGGGTTATGTTATTTTGACGGCCGTCAATTTCCTGATGACGCTGGTCGGCGTGGCTCTGGTGGATAAAAAAGGCCGGAAATTCCTGTTCATTCTGGGTACCGCTGGGATCATTCTGTCGCTGGCTGGCGTGGGTTCGCTGTTCCTGAAGACCGAGGGAGCGAACCTGGACGTGCGCGGCGCGATTCAGTCCATGGTACGGCCCGATCAGACCCTCACGCTGCGATTCGACAGCGCGGAAGCGAAACGCCTGCTGTCCGAGGAGAACTACCAGGGAGGAAAAATCAAGGCGGGCCGGGCATCCCTTGCGGTGATCTACTCCTACGGCGGATTCACGGCAGCGACGAATCTCGTGCGCTCCGATGAAAAAGGTGCGGCTCCCATACGCATTACGCGGGAAAGCTCGGTGCCGACGAGCAGATTTGAAGCTTTCCTGAGGAATCCCTTCAGTCAACTGGCCACCGCGCGGGCCGCGCCCCTGCACATCGATCGTGCCTACATTGGCCGGGTACCTGACGCCATGCACGGGTGGCTGGTGGCGACGGGGCTCTATCTATTCATGGCATTCTTTTCGCTCGGTCCCGGGGTCTGCGTGTGGCTGGCGCTGTCGGAGTTGATGCCGACCCGCATTCGTTCCAATGGAATGAGTATCGCGCTGGTGCTGAACCAGTCGGTATCCACAATCCTGGCCGGCATCTTTCTGCCCGTCGTCAGCAAATACGGCTATTCCACCATGTTCTTTCTCTTCGGAGGGTTTACCGTGCTTTATCTGCTGACGGTTACGTTTTTCCTGCCGGAGACCAAGGGCAAGACTCTGGAGGAAATCGAGAAATATTTCGAGGCGTCCGCATCAGTCCACAAGGCTGCCACTTAAGGGGAACCAATGTTGGTGTACCCGCAAAAGAAGTGCAGGTTCCTCCACTTCGGTCGGAATGACAATTCCACTACGTCCGCAAAAATCGCGGACTCCGGTCGAGATGACAAAGTTTGTTTCTGGGTACAGCGATGTTGATTCTGCCCCAGGGTTCTGCGCCGGTTTCGCTCTTCGTCTGCGCGAGCGTATTCCGTGTTGGGCGCCGATATGCGGTTAGGAGTCGACGGGACCCTGGTGAATCGGGGAATGCGACGGACCAAAAAGAAGTACGAAATACCGCGTCCACTGTGTGCCTGCATTGCGGACGGCATACAAGGTTTTGGAGGCGACATAGGCCGCCGACCCCGGACCCACGTCCCAGCGCTTGCCGTTGAATTCCACCTCGAGAACACCCTCGCGCACCAGAAACAACTCATCGCCGAGGTGGCTGATTCTACCGTGGACCACGCTGCCTGGAGCCAGCGCGGTATCGTGGAGTGAGACAGCCATTCCAGAGTATGTGTCGCCTTCAAATAAAGGAGTGTACTGTCGATTCTTGTCGCCATCCACCGGTATTTGCCTGGGATCGTAAATTTTCGATGGCAGCGCCGGGCGGCCGGTATCGTGCTCGGCGGCTTCGCCGGGAACGATAGCCATCGCCGCGAATGCGGGTATCAGTGCGCAGATTTCTCTTCTTGTCAGGGCCATAGGTTTTTCTCCCAATTCAATTCAATTCAATTGACCACATTTTCATTGTGAACTTGAGCCATGGCTGAGACCTCTTCCATGTCTTTTGTCGGCGGTTAAGGATTGAGTGAAAGGAAGCTACCAACGTATCGCGATGACGCAATACGCACTCAGTACAGGAACGCGGAAGACAGCTTTCGATGCTTCCATCCGAAACTCCAGGGACTCGCCAGCGGGCGAGCTTACTGAGTACATCTTTACCGCGCTCGCATGCTGCCCCTCCGGCAAGAAGCAGGTTATGTCAATGTCCCGAATTTCTGGAACTTTTTTCGAGTTGTAGTTCACGAGGTGGACCAGCCTTCGCCGCTTTTCCGGCTGCTCGACTAGGTTGGCGATAAGAAACTCCGGGCCGCCGACCTGAAGTGGAATCTCCTCGTTGGCGGCCCAATGGACCGAATCCACCAAGTCCCGCCAGTTCCTGGGCCGCTTCCAGAACTCTGTGCCGATGGAAAAAAACTCTTCGGCGGCCGGCAGAGGACCGTCGAACTCAAGCACAGGCAGGTAAACGGAGCGTCCTGCGCCAGCCTGTCCACGAATGGGTGGCGCGGCGGCAGTTTGCGTGAAGACGACTTCTTCCTCGTAGGCGGATCCGGGTACCTGGTTCTGAAGGATGCCATGCAGTCCCGGCGTCACTCGCATTCTGCGCCACGAGTCGTAAAGACCAGCGTTGCCGGTTGCGACCAGGCCGCCTCCGGCTTCGACGAACTTGCGGATCGAGGCAAGCTGCTCGTCGGAAAGGCACTCGGTATCGGGGAGAATCAGAACCTTGCAGTGGCTGGGAGTGAGACGTCCGAGGTCTTCATCGAAGAGGAGGTGGAAAGGAATGCGAGCCTGGATGAGGGTTTGCTCAGCCAGAATTGCACTCAATTGCGCCCTGGAGTTGTGATAGGTGATGGAAGGGTAGGAGCGGAAGACGGCCACGGAGGCAACATCTTTTGTTCCCAGATAGAGGTCGCGGTTCCTGCGGTAAAAGGAGATATACCGGATCATCTCCGGCTGAAGCGGATACTGGCCGGCAAAGCCAATTGTCTGGTTGAATGCCAGGCACTCACCCATGGACGCTTCGCTACCAGAGATGACTGTGAGCGCGGTATTGCGGTAGGCGCGGGCTAGTTTGTACGTGCGGATGAACGAGATCAGTCTTCCGTCGGGAAGATAGTCGGGTTCGTTCGGAGCCTCACTCCAGAAGGCCTGTGTATAAGGCAGAAGACGCCGCCGGTCGACGCCGGCAGTCCACGCGGAGTTGTCGCCGCTAATGCCGTTGCAGTTGATTTCCACGACTACGCGAGGGTTGAGCGAGCGGATGTATGCGGCCATTTGGCCTAAGGCGTCCGCCATCATCTGGCAGCGGTAGTCGATCCATTCCTGAAAGACAGGATCGTAGATGATGTCCAGCCGCTGCGGGGGATTGCCCTCGTTCCATAAAGGCGGGTTGACGTAGCTGACGTCGCGGAAGCCAAAGCGCTCTTCCCGCTGCTCGGGCGAATACTTCGTTTGCAGCCGCTTGCGAAACGCATCCACACAACCGTGGCAATGGCAGGAATGGGGCTCCGAATTCAGGTCGAAATTGTCGAAGTGAATGAAATCGGTTTTGACGCTTTCAACGGCAAGACGGACGACCTTTTTGAGGTAATCCAGGTACTCCTGGTTAGAAAAACAAGGCCGGTACCGGAAAGATTGCTGATACCCGTAGTCGAGCATGATGGGTTGCCCGAAGGCGTCATACTGAACCCAGTCCCTGGCCTGCGGCTGTTCGGCGAAAAAGGTCTCATACATCAGCGAGTTCCACTGAATATAGGTATCGACCTTCATCCCGTAATGATGGGCGATGGCGGCAGCACGCTTTGTCGCCTCCATTGCAGGCCTCTCGGCGGCCATGCCGAAGCCCTTGTAAAAGTGGGTATGAAACACCTCAACGCCCTGCTCCTTGAGGGAACGGATGACCTCCTCGCTTTGCTGGTGATTGGAGGTCTGGCGGGCATCGAGGCGCTGGCCTCCGCGGCGCACAATGAAGATATAAGGTTCGTGCAAACCCCCGGCATTGATGAGGCCGTCTTCGATCCATGCTCCCTGCGGGGGAAGCGCGCTGGCAGACGAGGCGCTCAATGGAGACTGGGCTTCCTGTCCGTAGAGGGCGGGAAGGCCCATACTCGCCGCGGCAAGGCTTCCAACTGTACCACCTATGAAATCCCTACGATTCGTAAGTCCTCCTCCGGTATCCGAGCGACACCGTTTCTCATCTGGGAACTGTAAACAGCGCCTGGGGTCCTACATCCGGCAATCCAGTGTATTACAGGTGTCCGAATCCGGACCGTCGAATTTGATCCCGGAATGGAAACTACCCTGTTCTCTGCCAACTTGTTTGCGTACAGGCGCTCGAAGCGGAGAGAATGTTCAATTTTGGGTGGGATCGACCATGGACCTTTGTTAAGATCGCCGGGACGACATGTCTGACCGCATTGTGCAGCCTGTGATGGCCCAGCCGGGGCGCCCGATGAACAGGGATGGCGCGGCATTTGTGACTGTCCCCGCGAGACCGCCGGATGCGGCAACCAGGCTTTATTCCTCCATCCATCCAGCGATGGGAACGGAATACACTCTCTATCTCTACGCTCGTTCGTGCGACGAAGTTGAAGCGACGGCCCAACAGGCCTTCGACGAGATTGACCGGATTGAGGACCTGTTGAGCCATTACCGTGAGGGGAGCGAGCTATCGCGGATCAATCATGAAGCAGGCGGGCGCGAAGTCACCACCGATCCCGAAGTCTTCCGCTTCCTCGAAAGCGCGTTCGCATGGAGCGAGCGGTCCGAGGGCGCGTTCGATATGACGGTGGGAAAGCTGATGAAGAAATGGGGATTCTTCAACTCTCGAGGAGCCGTTCCATCCGACGCCGAGCTTAGAGAGGCGCGCAGCCAGGTGGGATGGGAAAAGGTTCGCCTCAATCGGCAGAGGAGGACGGTGCGCTTTCTTTCCCCCGGCATGGAACTCGACCCAGGCGGCATTGGCAAGGGTTACGCGGTGGATCGCGCCATCCGCGTGTTATCGAAGGCCGGGGTGCGCACGGCGCTCGTTTCCGCCGGATCGAGCAGCGTCTACGCGCTGGGCGCGCCGCCGGGAATGCCAGGGTGGAGGATTCAGGTCCCCGATCCCAGCAACGAAGAATGTGTGATTTCCGAGATTTTTTTGCGCGACACGTCGCTGTCTACCGCAAACCGCTCGCAAAAATGCTTTTTCGAGGATGGTCACTTGTACGGGTCGATCATGGATCCGCGCACGCTGCGCCCTTCTGAGGGCGTTCTTCAGGTCTCTGCCATAGCCCCTTCAGCGCTGGACAGCGATGTGCTCTCCAACGCTCTGTTTGTCCTGGGACCGGAAGGCAGCGCCTCTTTTCTGGAAGAGTTCCCGCAGTTTTCGGCTCTGATGGTTTCCGCTGCGAAAACGGCGTTGCGAAACAGGGCCATACGCTGGCCGGCTCCAGTCGCCGGCGTGAATCATGCAACACCAACCGATCACGAAGAGGGTCAAAAATGAGCATCAATCGCAGACGCCTGCTCCAGGGACTTACACTCGGCGCCTTATCGGCAAAGCTTCCATTTGCGAACACCATGTACGGCGAGGAACAAACTTCCGCTTCCCAGCGGCCGGTCAGCGCGAACGATCGCATCAGCGTTGGCGTGATTGGACCCGGAAGCCGGGGGCAAGAGCTGATCCGGCAATTCCTGAAAGTGCCGGGCGTCGAAATTACCGCAGTCTGTGATGTGTATCCGCCGCGCTTCGCCGAAGTTGACGAGTTGGTCGGAAGGAAGGTTCCCGGCGTTAAGGATTATCAGGAGCTCATCAACCGCAAGGACATCGACGTGGTGGTGATCGCTACCCCGCCGGCCTTTCACGCTTCCTATTCCATTGCTGCGATGGAGAGCGGCCGCCCCGTCTATTGCGAAAAGACCATGGGATTCACCCCGGCGGAAAACCGAAGCGTTGTCGACGCGGTTCGGCGAACGGGCCAGGTTTATCAGGTGGGTCATCAAAATCGCTATGCTTCATGGTTTCACGAAGCGATCGAGAGAATTTGGAAAGGCGAGATCGGAGAACCCACGCATTTGTATGGCTACTATCACCGCACGGACAACTGGCGGCGCACGGTCCCCAATCTCGAGTTTGAGCACCTTCTCAACTGGAGGCTTTACCAGGAGTCCTCCGGGGGGCTGCTTGAGGAGCTGGGTTCGCATATGATCGACGTCGCAAACTGGATGTTTAAAGTGGATCAGCCGCTCGCCATCATGGGCACGACCAGCATCGTGCTCTATCAGGACGGCCGCACTGTTGGCGACAACGTGCAGGCCATCCTGCATTACCCCAAGGGCCGAAGGATGTTCTTCAGCTCCATCACGGACAATGCATTCATCGGCAATTCGTATTGGATTTACGGCGATCATGGTTCCGTGCAGATCACCGATCAGGATGCGACGTTTTACGGCGAGCACAGGAAGACGGTCACAGCCGCATCGCACGATATCGCCGTGAATCCTACACTGAAGGTGGGCGCAAGCTATACGACCGCTACGGAAATGCCCTACCGGGGCCCCGGGGACCGTATTCAGCAGAAAAAGGGCGAAATCCCGACGCTCACAGCCTGCACGTCGTTTCTTCAGTGTGTGCGCAACAAACAGCAGCCGTTTGCGGGGATCACAGCGGGTTTCGGATCAGGCATGACTTGCGCCATTGGAAAAACAGCAGTGAGAGAGGCCCGGCAAATCGCGATACCGCAGTTACACAACCTGTAGTGGACGTAGCGGCCAGAAGGAGATTCCAGCCTTGGCAGCCGCGGCAGAAGTCGTACCCTTTGGAGGTAGTCCATGCGTTGTTCCGTTTCGCGAGCGACTCTTGCTCTGATTCTCTTCCTGGTAAGCGCCGCATCCGCGGCTTTCGCCGCTCAGACGGTTGTCTTCTATGAGCCGGGATTTCCAGCGGCTGACAGCCCCGCGTTTCGGCAGAGCGAGTTACAGGCAGCCTTTCAAGGCGCGCACTTCGTTTCGGCGAGCGAGCTTCCCGCCGCACTATCTAATCGTGGAACTGACCTTCTGGTGATGCCCTACGGCTCGGCTTATCCGGAGGCCGCGTGGCCGGCGATTTTGCGCTACCTGGATGGTGGGGGCAATCTGCTCGCGCTGGGCGGAAAACCGTTCACCCGCGCCGCCTATCTTGAAAATAAAACCTGGCGCTTACGCGCGCCCAGCGTCGCCGCGTCGCTGGAACTTTTCATTCAGGACTACCAGGAGACGCCGGGCTCGGTCGGCCTGGCCTTCGCGCCGAACCAGAATATCAATCCTGAAACTCCGCCATTCACATGGACCCGTGCCTGGAGTCCGGTGCTGCGGCTTTCCCCGGTGAATCAATACAACGATGGCGGAGGAACGGGCGGGGAGGATGCAGATCTGACAAGCCTGGCGTGGGGCGAGAGCAACGGGCACAAACTGGCCGCGCCGCTGTTTGAGATCGACCATTACGGGTATCGCTTCGTTGGCGGACGCTGGATCTTTGCCGCCTGTGATCCTGGACAGGATTTCTTCAAGAACGCTCATTTGCTGACCATGTTGGCCATGCTGGCCACACGGCATGAGGATCGATTCACTTTCCGTCCCAGGGTCCCGCTGTTTCTGCCCGGGGAGGCACTGGAGTTCTTTTTCCATCTGGCCAACCCGCTTTCAAAAGTACAGCCCGGCGACCAGCTTAAGATCCACGCGACCGTCGAATCCGGGGCGCCGCCTGTCGATCTGATGGCGCCGGTCGATCCTGACCATGCCGTTACACTGCCGGCTGCAGCGGAGAATGGCCACGGCTTCCATACGGTTGAGGCCACGCTGTTGCGGGATGGCAAGCCGTTGCGAACCTACCGGTCCGGATTCTGGATGCGGGATTGGAACTACCTGCTCAGCGGCCCACGGTTGACCGTGGGTAGCGACTACTTCGAATTGAATGGCAAGTCCCTGCCCGTGGTGGGGACCACCTACATGGCGAGCGACGTTCAGCGCATGTATCTGATGCGGCCGAATGCTTACATCTGGGATCAGGACATGAAACAGATTCACGATGCCGGTCTGGACATGATCCGCACGGGCCTGTGGACGGCGTGGACACCCGAGCTGGGACCGGACGGCGCGATGACCGAAGATGCGCTGCGCACGGCGGAAGCTTTCCTGATGTGCGCCCGTCATAACGACCTCCCCGTCCAGTTCAATCTGTTCTCATTTTCTCCGGAGAACTTCGGTGGAGAGAACGGCTATCTCGATCCCGCCTCGCTTGCAGGGGAATCGGTCTACGTCGATTCGCTGTTGAAGCGTTTCCACGCAGTACCGTTTCTGGCCTGGGACCTGAGCAATGAGCCCAGCGTAAACAGCAACTGGTGGAAGACGCTCCCCATTCGCGATTCTTTCGAGCGAAAGGCCTGGCGCGAGTGGCTGGCCAAGCGCTATCCGGATCAGGCATCGCTGCTGGCCGCGTGGGCCGAGCCTTCTTTTGGTATTGGCCGCCAGTCAACGCCGCAGTTGAAAAGCATTCCGCCGGAGGTTGAGCCCGCCGATCCGCTCGCCTTGCCCCAGGATGGAGCCTTTGGTGTGGACAGCGTACGCTCGGGCTTCAATCCGCTGAAGACCTACGACTATTTTCTTTTCAGCCAATCTGTCTTTGATAACTGGGTAAGACGGATGAGAGGAATCATTCGCGCGGACGGCTCCAGCCAGCTCATCACCGTGGGCCAGGAAGAAAACGGAGTCGGCAACCGGCTTTCGCCCGCATTCTATTCTCCCCTGATCGACTTCACCGCCGACCATACCTGGTGGAACTTCGATGCGATCCTCTGGGCGTCGCTGGCGGCGAAGATCCCCGGCAAGCCCATGCTGATTCAGGAAACCGGCGAACAACGACGCCTTACGCAGGACTACCATCTCCGGCTCACTGCTGAAGAAGAGGGATGGCAACTGGAGCGTAAGATCGCCACGGGCTTCGCGCAGGGCGCAGGCGCCCTCGAATGGGAATGGAATGTGAACTCCTACATGGCGGATGAGAACGAGATTACGATCGGCGCCATCCGTCCTGATGGCACGGAAAAACCCGAGGCGCGCGTGCTTGCCGGCTATGCAGCCTTTGCCCGGAAAAGTCCGGGCAGCTTCACGAACATCGAGCCGCCGGCGATCGTGATGGTGACCTCGCAGGCGCTGCAATATAACAGCACCAATCCGCTGGCGCTAGAAGCTCAGCAGCATGCGCTGCGATCCCTTGCCTATTACGATCACATGCCTTTTCGCTTCATGCCGGAAAACAGACTCGCTGAACTGGGAACTCCCAAACTGGTTATCCTGCCATCGCCCCAGGTGCTGACGCAAGCGGCATGGCAGCAGCTCCTGAGCTACGTTGCCAAAGGAGGCTATCTGCTGATCACCGGCCCGGTGGATCGCAACGAGCACTGGCAGTTCATCGACCGGCTTTCTCCGCTGGGTGTGAGGGCGGACCGGGAAACGCTCGATGTGCGCCAGATAAAGCTGGCGATTCCCGGAGGACCGGCCATGCCGGTTACCTTCGACTACAGCGTCCAGCAGCTTCCCATCCAGGTGCTGCGCTTTCACGATGGAAAATCGGTGGAAGCCATCTCCCATGGCAAGGGGCACATCCTCTGGGCGGCAGTGCCGGTGGAATTCGCGGAAAGCTACCGTCCGGCCGCGGCGCTCTACTCCTACGCGATGCAGCAAGCGGGGATCAAGGTGGCTTTCCAGCAATTGGCTCCGCTTTCCGCAGGGGTGCTGGCCTTCCCTACGATCCTCGACAAGGCCGTGCTTTATAGTTTCTCCAACGAAACGCTGAATCAGCAGAGGGTAGATATTCAGGATGCGGTCAGCGGGGCGAGAATCCGGTTCATGCTGCCCGCCCAGCGCGGCGCCCTGCTGCTGCTGAGGAGATCGGATGGCAAGGTTCTATCGGCCTATGGGGCGGCCTCCGCGGACAACCAAGCCATACCAACACCAACGCCGCAGAAATGATTCCGGGCGCAATGCCTCCGCGAGAGGATTCTCGCTTCTGGATGCTCGTTGACGAAATTGCGCCGGCGATGCGAGAGTTGGCTGCATGGACCGAGGACTCGTAGAGCGGCGCAGCCAATATTCCGTTGAAGAAACGGTGGATCGCCTGAAGGCGATTCTGGCGGCGGGGAACATCACTCTTTTCGCGTTTGTCGATCACAGCGGAGAGGCGGCCAGGGCCGGGATGGCAATGCCTGCGACAAAGCTATTGATCTTTGGCAGCCCTAAAGCGGGCACTCCTCTGATGCTTGCCTCGCCGACCCTCGCGATCGACTTGCCTCTGAAGATTCTGGTGCGGGAAGACGGTGAGGGTCAGGTATGGCTCTCCTACAACAGCCCGGAGTATCTTAGGGAACGCCACAGGATACCTGAGACGCTGCTCGTGAACCTTGCGGTGATCGAGAAACTGGTCGCCCAGGTTGCGGTAGATGGGATTTCCACTCCCTGAATCGTTATTCGGTTTGGGATGGAGTGTCTTTGGCGCAGCGGAAACCGATGGTGCCGGAGCGGTCGAGGCTGGGCGCCATGAGCAGGTATTTGCCGTGCTCGTCGAGCCGGTACGCTTGCGGGAAATACCACGTGGAGCCTTGCGGCTGGTAGTAGCTGCCGCCGCGGAGGGTCTCGGTGCGCGTGTGCGAGTCTTCGAACTCATTGGTCCACTGCCACACGTTGCCCACCATATCCATCACGCCGAAGGGACTGGCTCCGCGCGGATGCGCGCTCACATCGTCAGGCCCGCGCAGCGTGCGGCTTTTGTCGGGAACCGGAACGGCGGCGGCGTCCCATTGATTGCCCCATGGATAAAGGCGGCCGTCTGTTCCTTGTGCGGCGTACTGCCACTCCCACTCGTTGGGCAGGCGCTTGCCGGCCCAATGCGCGTAGGCGCGCGCATCTTCGAGCGAAACCCAGGTGACGGGCTTTTGCGCCCAGCCTGCGTGATAGCTGCCGTTGTTCCAGTCGCGCAGGAAGTTGTGATCGTCGCGGGGATGATAGTGGGTGGAGTCGAGAAAATTTTTGAACTGCGCGTTGGTTACGGGGAAGCGGTCGATGTAGAAAGCGTGGACGGCGAGGATGTGGTCGTGGTTGCGGTGCGGCGCGTCTTCCCAGGGATACTGCACGTCCACGCCGGGGCCGTCTCCTCCGGCGACGGCGACACCGCGCACTTTGAAGTCGAATGTTGCGCCGGGGATGAGGACCATTCCCGGAGGCGCTGCCTGGGCCGGAGTTGTCGCGGGAATCGCGACCATGTGCTGAGGAAGGACGGTCCATTCGTCGGAGAAGTCATCCAGGTTTTTTGCTGACAGCGCGCGCATTTGCGCGAGCAGCGCTTCGAGAGCCTGAGGGATCGTCTGGCTGTGAATGGCGAGCACGGCTCCGAAGCCGAGGGGTTCCATATCGAAGTTGAGGGTGGCGGTTTTGGGGCTGGAGGAAGAGATTTGCGGAGTCAGCTCGACTCCGTGCCAGAGGTCGAAGTAGCGCGTGCCGGGACGGTAGTCGGCGGTGAGTTGATGGTTGCTTACGTTGTAAGCGTTGCGATTGATGATGGTCCAGAGGGTCTGGTTTTTGCCTGGGAATTCGCTGGCGAAAACTCCGAATTTTATGGTGGGCGCGTAGGGCCGCCAATCCGGGCTCACGAGCAGGGCGGCGTTGGCGCGGTCAATGGTCAGCACGCGGCGGAGAGCTTCACGCTCGCGGAGCGTCAAGCCGTTGTGGATGCCGATCACGTCCTCCTGATCGGCGAAGCCGACACCGTTGAAGAACCCAGACTGAAACTCGTCCATGTGATGGCGTCCGAGTGTGGTGAGGACGGGCATATGGCGATGCTCGATCCACTTATAGCGGCTGACCATGGGGACGAAAGGATAGCTCCAGTAGCCCCAGGACATTTCGTTCCAGGAGAGTGCGTCCGCGAAGAGCAAGCCCTCGGGCTGCAGGGCGAGCGGATGTCCGGCTTTTTCTGAGGCGACAAGAAAGGCGCGGGGAACGCCGTCCATGGTGTCGCCGAGAACGCCATCGGCTCCCACTTCGGCCATGAGCTTCGCCTGGGCTGCCCAGTCGGATGCGTCTTCGTCGCGCGTGCCCATGTCCCAGGGAGTTTCAGGAAAGAGAACTTTGACGCCGCGACGGTGGAAGTCGGCCACCATTTTTCTGACTTCAGCGATGCCGCCGGGGAGGTCGCGCAGGCGGTCAAACTGGTTGCGGTTGTCGACGCCGAGGTTGGGGTAGGTGTCCCAGATGAGCACGCTGTCGATGCCGCCGAATTCTTTCTTCAGGCCGTCGAGATATTTGTCCACGGTATAGACGCCGCGCACGGGATCGTAGAAGTTGCGTTCCTCGACCATCATCTGCACGCAGGCGAAGTTGTGCTGGGTCCAGTTGAATTCGGGGCGGGAGTAATTGGCTCCGTTGTAGCCCATGCGGACGAGGCGCTCGGCGCGCCAGTGCTGAAGGTCGGTGAGCCAGGCTTGTGAGTCGGCGGGCGAGGCGGGGCCGGGGATTTGCGCGTCCTTGGGCGGGTAGGCGGTTTCCTGCGCGCCTGCTGGAGCGCAGGCAAGCAGCAGGATGACGACGAAAAGGGCTGACGAGCAGCGTGCAAGCCGGCTCATTGAATCGGGACCGCCTTTCGGGAGATGAGAAGTTACGATTTCAACTGCGGGAACGCGGTGATGCGCAGCTTGGCGGCGGCGTACGGAATGAGGTCCAGCGATTGTTCGCTTTGATCGCTGGAAACTGGGCTTTGCGGGACCGGATCGGCGGCTCCATCCACGCCGAGCCACGAGGGCAGATTGCGGGCCTTCGCGTGGAGTGTGACGGGAGGAGCCTTCGCGGTAAAGGGTTGGTCGCCCACCGGAGCTTCGGTGACGGAGACCTGCTGGGCGGCATTTTCCGGATCGACGGCGAGCGCATAGTTCCATTGCGTGGTGGGGAAGACCTGCCAGTCGGCGGTCATCCCGCGGTCGCGGAGCTTGAGCCAGCTTTCGCCGATGCCGTAGGAAAAGATGAGAGCGCCGCGCTCGATGGCGATGGAGTCGTTGAACCCGCGCGAGGCACGGGGAGCGAGCGGGAGGTTGAGTTCTACGATGTCTCCGCGATTCCATGAGCGCTGGACGCGGGCGAAGGTTCCGGGTTGGGGCGCGGAGGCAGGCTCGCCGTTGATGGTGAGGGTCGCGCCCGCGGCCCATGCGGGGATTCGCAGCAAGAGGGGGAAGGCGAGCGGCGACGCGGGGTTGACGGTGAAGCGCACGGTTCCGCGGAAGGGGTACTCGGTTTGCTCTTCCACGTGAACGTCCGTGTTGCGAATTTTTGTGCGCACCTCGCAAGGCGCGTAGGCGGTAGCGGCGAGGCCATCGTCGGGAGAGAGCATGAAGAGGCTTGCGGTGAACTTGGGCCAGCCCTGATGGTAGTTGGCGGTGCAGCAGCCGAAGTTGGGGTCCAAACCGTAGAGGTTGGATTCGGGACCGTTGGTCGTCCAGGGCTTGTTGTGCAGGCTGACGATGATCTGATTGGGCTGCTGATCGTACTGGTGGGCCCACATATCGTCAGTGAAGGTGCCGGGGAGGGCGTTGAAGGCGGCGCGCTCCAGACGGTCGCCGAGGGCGGGGTCGCCGAGGATGGCGAGCGAGTGCTCGAGCGAGAACATGATTTCGACGACGGTGCAGAGCTCGGTTCCCTGGGAGGGATTGAGGCCGGCGAAGTGCTCGTCGGCGGAGAAGACTCCGTTGGGCAGGCCGTGATACTGGTCGAGTTCGGTGAGCATTTGCAGCACGGCGCGGCGGTCGGTTTCTGAGCCCGAAATGAGAGACCAGACGGGAGACGCTTTGATGGCCATGGCGTTGTTGACGCCGTGGGTCTGCATACCGGCTTCGGTGAGGCCGGAGTTGTTGAGCTTGATGAATTCCGGCGTGATTCGTTGCGTGTACTTGAAGTCGGCAAACTGCGCCTGCCAGTCGTAGCCCTGCTGATGCAGCAGTTTTGCGAGGTCGAGAAGCTGCGGATCGCCGGTGCGGTTGTAGAGCCAGAGAACGGAGATGGCTTCGTCCTGCCAGCGATATTTTCCCCAATCGCGCAGCGGCCGCGAGGGAAGCGCCTTGAGCTGATGCGCGAAATAGCGCGACATGAGGGGGATGACGCGCGAGTCGTCGGTTGCCTCGTGATATTGCGTCAGCGCTTTGAGCATGACCATGCGCGGCCACCAGTCATTGTTCGACCTGGGGCCGAACATTCCGTTGGGCTGCGCGCTTTCAAGGGTCCAGTCGATGAACTTTTGCGCGATGGCTTTGAGGCGCGCGTCGTCGAGCAGATACGCGAGCGGGACGAGTCCGTCGACGTAGTAGGGGCCGCGCTCCCAGCTTTCGCCGGCGCCGCCAAGCCAGCCGCTGTTGGGGCCGACGTCGGGCCAGGTTTCCCCGAGGTGTCCGCTGAGGCCGCTGGCCTGGACTTGAAGCTGGCCGCGCAGCCATCCGGTGGGGCGGATGGAGCGGAGCGGAAGAGGATCGAAGGCGTTGGCGGCGAGGGGGGCGCGATTTCTGATGGGATATGTCGCAGAGGTTGTGGCGTTTTCGCTTTGGCCGCGCGAGCCGTCGAGTGGGGCGACGGACGCGAAACTTTTGGCGCTGAGCGAAGCCAAACCGGCGGCGCCAAGCTGAAGGAAGCGCCGGCGGTTGAAACCCGAGAGGGACATATCCAGGAAATCTCCAGAGACTTGATATGGGCATCGTAACCGGGAGGCGTGCGGGCGCGCATAGTCCAAATGGCCTATCCCACGCGTGGATAGGCGGTGCGATGCCGGAGAGCCGGAATTTTTTATCCCATGATCTGCAGAATGCCCTGCTGGATGGCGACGGCGACGGCCTCGGTGCGGTCGCAAACTTCCATCTTCTCCATGATGCTGTTCACGTGGTTGCGGACGGTATTGTCGCTGATGCTGAGGCCGGCGG
Source organism: Acidobacteriaceae bacterium (assembly GCA_049680085.1). Taxonomy (GTDB): domain Bacteria; phylum Acidobacteriota; class Terriglobia; order Terriglobales; family Acidobacteriaceae; genus Silvibacterium. Next base: position 8,384 of record JBAUHD010000480.1, on the reverse strand, counting down.
CGATTTGCTTGTTGGTGAGGCCCTTGGCGAGCATTTCAAGAATCTCAAGCTCGCGCGGAGTGAGGTTGGAACGCATCATGCGCTCGGCGAGCCGGGCGGCGATCTGGCTGGGGATATAACGCCTGCCGGCATGGACGGTGGTGATGGCTTCCAGCATCTGGGTCTGGGAGGTGTCCTTGAGCAGATAGCCGAGGGCGCCGGCCTGCACGGCGCGATAGATGTTCTCGTCCATTTCAAAGCTGGTGAGGATGATGACGCGCACGGAAGCCCTCATTTCCTTGAGGGCCAGCAAGGTGTCGATGCCGCTCATTCCCGGCATACGCAGGTCGAGCAACAGCAGGTCGGGCATGTCGCGGCGCACCATGGCCAGCGCTTCCTCGCCGCTTGAGGCGGAGCCAGCCACCTCGATTCCAGGCTGGGTGGCGAGCATGCTGGACAAGCCGGCGCGGACAACCGGATGATCATCGACGATCAGAATGCGGATAGGTTTGTTTTCCTGCTTGGTCATGCGGACGAATCTCCCGAAGGCGTCTCCATAAATATACGGGCCATGTGTTGAGGGTGGGGCGCGGGGGCAGCGGCGCGGTGACGAGGACGCGAGTGCCGCTGCCGGGAGCGCTGGCAATTTCAAAATGGGCGGAGATGGCGGCGGCGCGCTTTCGCATTCCGCGCAAGCCGAAGCCCCGGGTTTCGCGGCCGCTGATGAACCCGACGCCGTCATCCTCGATTTCCAGCCGCACGGCATCGTCGAAATAGTGAAGCGAAATGCCGATGCAGGCGGGTTTGGCGTGCCTGACGGCATTGGCGATGGCCTCTTGCCCGATGCGGAAGAGCGCGTTGTCGACGCGGAGCGGAACGGAGCGGGCTTCACCGATTCGCGATACTTCAATGGAAACCTCGCCGCCCGCCACCATTTTGCGCGCGCACAGTTCGAGAGCGGGAACGAGGTCCACCGGCGCCAGCGTTTCCGGGCGCAGGGCTGCAATGCTTCTGCGGGCTTCCTCATGGCTGTGGCGCACCAGGTCGCAGGCGAGGTCAAGCTGCTGATGGACGGCGGGAATGTCCTCGGGCATTCGATTGCGAATGGCCTGGAGCTGAAAGCCGAGTCCGGCGAAGCTTTGGGCGAGGGTGTCGTGCATTTCGTGCGCGAGCCGTTCGCGTTCGCGCAGAATCGCGCGCAATTTCCAGCGCTCGGCGCGGCTGTAGATGAAGTGGCCGATGAGGGTGAGCAGGAGAAGGGCGAATCCAATGGCGATGAGATGGCGCGCGCTCCACCAGGGCGGCCCGGAGACGATTTCGATGTCGGCGGTGGAGCGCAGCAGCAGCACGAAGGGAGTGAGGTTGCCGGTGTAGGCGGGGTTGACGACGCAGACTCCGCGCAGGCGGAGAAGGCTGTTGGGCTTGAGTTTGCGGAAGAGCAGTTCGCCGCGGCCCTCATCGACGATGGCGCGGAAGGACTGGTTTCCATCGGCTATGTCGAGCACGAGCCGGTTGGCCGGGCCGTGGCTTTTGCTTTGCAGGCGTCCTTCGACTTCGATAAAAGTCGCCGCGAACGCCCCGCTGGCCGCCTGCGAGGCGGTGACGGAAACGGGCGAGACAGGAGTGCGCGCCCAGAGCAGATGGACGGTTGCGTTGCGCAGCGTGGAGCTGAAGTCGTGCGGTTCCACGGCGCCGGTCACCTGCACCTCGTCGCCAACCTTCAGCGATGGAGTGGATGCGGCAATCACGGAGATGCCGCCGGTTGAGTCCTGCACGTAGAGCGCGGGCGAGGTGAGGGAAACCACTCCATGAATGGTGGCCCGCATGGTGCCGGAGGCGGGCGCGAGGCGCAGGCCGGCGATGGACTGCACGGCGGACTCCGGCGGCGCGGGCTGCAAAGCGAGATGCGAGGGCAGGGAGCCGGAACCAAAAATAAAGGGGGCTGCGCCGGGAGTTGCATTGCGAGAGGATCGCGCCTCCTCGACCATGGCCTGCAGGTCACGCTCAGTGGCGCGCCGGACCGCGACGTTGCGCCACTCGCCGCCGGACGAGTAGGAGCGCAGGCCGATAGCTCCGGATTTGAGGCAATCCTCGTCGGTCATTTCGACGGCGGTCGTTCTTCCGGTGGGGAGATAGGTGGCCGACGCGGCGATGTCGCAGCCGTAGGCGAGCAGCTTGAGGTGATACCACTGGAACGCATGAACGTTGCCGGGAACCGGGGCGGTGCGGTCTCCGCCCCAACCATGTTCCGCGCGCCCCAGGGTGAGGCCGTTGTCGCGGGTGCGCAGACCGGCGTAGTAGCCGCTGTAGGAATCCACGCCGTTTTCCTCGTTGCTGGCGCGGATGATCAGTCCCGCGTCGCCGTCTTCGCCGAGCAGCTTGACGTCGGCTTCGACCGAGTAATCGCGCCAGTAGGGAGAGCCGGTGATCAGCTTGGCGCCGCGCTCGTCGGAGTCATTCCTCATGCCGCCGTCGTAGATTCCCCATGTGCCGCCGAAGGCGCTCCATTCGTCGGCGTTTCCGGCGGCGAAGGAATCCTTGTAGGGCAGACCGCGCCGGGGACTATGGAAATAGGCCAGCACCCCGAGCACAACAGCGGCCGCAATCGCGCAAGCCGCGACGGCGCCGGCGATGGCGCGCCGGTTCGCCTTCCGCGAGTTGGTTTTTCTAGCGCTCATTGAGTCCGAGTATCCTTTGAATTTCCGGGCTGCTCAAGTTGTCTTTAGTGATCAGCCTGGGGCTGATTTTCGTGAGCGGCGGCACGGGTTTGCCCTGCCGCACGCGTGACAGCAGAGTCGCCGCGCGGTATCCCATCGCGTAGGTATCTTCCGCGATGATGGAATCGATCTCGCCGGTGGTGAGCGGGGCGAGCAGGTCCTGATCGCAGCCGATGAGCTTCACCTTTCCGGCGAGGCGCACTTCCGTCAGAGCCGAATATGCGCCGCGCGTGGCGTCGGTGGTCAGGGCGAGAATGGCGCCGAGATTCGGATGTTGTGCGAGCACCTCCTCCGCGATTTGCTGCTCATAGGGGATGTTGAAGGAACCCATTCTTTTTTCCGCGATGGTGATGTGCGGGTAGCGGGCCGCCAATGTGGCCTCAAAGGAACGCTCGCGGGTGAGAACGCCGGCGATGTCGGGATCAATGCCCAGAATGGCTACGGCGCCGGTTCCGTGGAGGGCCTCGCCGACGCGCTCGGCGGCCATTTGTCCGGCCTTTTCGTCATCGCTGAGAACGTAGATCAGCTTGCCTCCGGGCTTCATGGGCAGCGGCGAGCCGAGGATGACGGTGGGGATTCCGTGAGCAAGCGCGCGGCGAACCGGAGTCATGAGGGCGAGGCTCTGGTCGGGCGAGAGGATGAGGCCAGCGTATTTTTTGTCGATGATGCGCTCGACCAGCGCGATCTGGCGTTGTACGTCGTCTTCGCGCGTTGGAGCGTTCCAGTAAATCTGCAATCCAGCTTCGGCGGCGGCTCGCGCCGCGCCTTCGTGCTCTGGCTCCCACAATGCGGTGCCTGTGGTTCTGGGGATCACGGCGATGGTGGGAAGAGCGGACCTGCAGCCGGCGCTGAAACTGAGAAGAGCGCCGAGGAGTGCGCAGGCCAAGGGATGGAGTTTCTTCCGGCTTGCTCTCGGCCATGAAATTGTTTTGCGCGGCATGGTGATACGCCAGAGTGTATCGCGTAAGCTCATTCCCGCGAAGGGCGCGGGAATCTGGTCTATCCTTACCACCGCGGCGTAGTTCAATCGTTCCATGTGTGACGCGGCCTGGAGCGACTACTTTTACTGTAATCTTCTTTTCAGCCGCTGGAAGCGGGCGCGGGAACGCTTCGCGAAACCAGCTCCGTCCATACAAATCGGAACTCAGGGGAACTCACTTCATGATGAATCGCCGTGATTTTGTCACCATGCTTGCGGCCGCTTCCGCCACGCTGAAGACTACGCCATCACTGGCCGAGGCGCTGGCCGCGCCGCAGGAAGCCGCGGCTGCGGACGCAAGTGCGGGCGCGGGCCGGGGCATTTCCGGCGGCGGATTTCCAAGCGGGGATTACACGCCGTTCGGCTATCTCGACAATCCCTGGCACACGTGGGACCTGCACCAGAGCGGCGTTTTCCGTTCGCTGCCGGGGGTTGGTTTCGGGCTCTATTATCCAGCCGGGCCGGGCGGATATTTCGATTACAAGGATGGCGGAATTTACGCGGCGGAGCTGGCGCTGGGCTTTCGCATTGGCGGGCGCACGCTGCGCGGCGCGGAAGATTTTCGTCCCGGCCAGCTTAGCGCTCCACATCACAGCAAAAATATCCTCGCGTATTCGTTTGAGGAAGGCGGCGTTCAAGTCACCTGCTCCTTTGTGCAGGTAGACGAGGACGCGCTGGCGGTGCGCGTGGATCTGGCCGAAACGGCGGGCCGCAGGCAGGCGGTGACGGCCGCGGCGTTCCATACGTACCAGCTTGGCGGACGCGACTGGTGGGGCAGGGATGGGCTGGCGGGAAATTTCGATGAAGAGTCCGGAGCGCTGTGGATTCGGGGCTTCGCGGCTGGGACGACGTTCGCCATCGCTGGGGATCGCGCGAGCGGTGCGCATTATTTTTCCGGCAAGGATGAGGATTGCGACACCTGGCTGGGATCGGATCCTAAAAGCGGAGAAAAGCTGGCGTATTATCCGCAGCCGCTGCACGGAGCTTTGCGTTACGAGATTGATCTGGCGCCGCACGCGCGGGCGGAACTGGTGATGGTGATGGCGCGCTCCGCCAATTTGCCCGGAGCGATCAAGCACGTGCGCGCGTCGCTGCCGCGAGTTGCGGGCGCGCTCACGAGCAAGCGCGCGGAGGACGCGGCATTCTGGAACGCGGCTCCGCAACTGAAGGGCGATTGGCCGGAGCACTGGAAGCGAGGCTGGGTCTACGATTTTGAAACGCTGCGCACCATGGTGCGGCGGCCAATTGGCGTGTACAAGCACCCTTGGGACGCCATGCAGATTCAGGCGCCGCGCAACGTGCTGGCTGAAGCTTCGATCGACATGTGGGCGTTGAGTTATGCCGATCCGGAAGCGGCGAAGCAGGTTTTTGTTGGCCAGTTTCTTGATGCGCTGGAGCCGAACGTTCCCTGCATGAGGGAAGACGGCGTGATGAACATGGTGGCGGTGGACGGCTCGGCGTGCGGAACTTCGATCTCCTGGTGCTTTCCAATTTTCTGCGCCGCGTCCATCTTCGACCGTACACGCGATGTGGCGTGGCTGCGGCAGCTTTATCCGCGGCTGGTCTCGTTGATGCGCTGGACGCTGGCCAATCGTTCCGATTCCGGGGGATTTCTGGTTGGCAAATGCAGTTGGGAAACCGGAATGGATACGTCGACGCGCTTCCAGATTCAGCAGCCCACGGGAGGCGAGCAGGTGGAGTTTCTGCGGCTGGTGGAGCTGCAGGCGGCGGCTTCGCAGGCGGGCGGGATTCTGGCGCGGTTCGCCGCTGTGGCGGGAGGTGCGGGGGAAGCCCAGCGCTGGCGGAGTGTGCAGAAGGACTTTGCGGCGAAGACCCAGCAGCTGTGGGAGAAGGACTGGTATCACGACTACGACACGCGCGCGGGGCAGTTGGTGACGGTGGCCACTCGTGATCCCTCGCAAGCCGCTCCGGCGTTCTGCGGCGTTGCGACAGACGAGCAGAAGCAGCAGATTCTGCCCACGCTGCGAGCCATGTTCGAGGAGTTGAAGGCGCAGGGAAGCAAGGATGTTCCGCAGGGGAATTTCTCGCTGGACTGGTCGTCGTTCGTGCTGCCGTTTCTTGAGTCGGCATGGTCGGCGGGCGATGGTGCGCTGGTTTCAGAGACAGTGGAGCTGATTGCCAATCGCATTTACGCGGGCATGGACCGGCGCACGGTCGAAGGTCCCGCCGGACCCGATGGCAAGCCGAGGCGGCTTGGCTGGCCCGGAGTGAGCTGCGAAATCTGGGGCGCGAGCGGCGCATTCGGCGGCGAGGCCTACGGCTGGGGAGCGGTGATGCCGGCGCATATCATCCGCAACCTGATGGGGCTTCGCGAGACGGAGGATGCGCGCCGGATGATTCTGGCTCCGAGTTTCGGACCGTCGCTGGCTGGTCAAGGCCAGCGCTATGGCATTGCTGGATTTTCGTATGGGAGACACCGCCTTGATGTGGCTTACACGTTTGAGGGCGAGGGCAGGATACAGGTGGAAGCACGCGGGAGGGGCGGCATTCGGGCGGTCACGGACGCAGCCGGGCACCCTGTGCGGATGGAGCAAGCGAACGGAAGCTGCCGGTTCGATGCCGTGAATCATCAGCGGTATTCGGTGACGCTGGCGGACTGACAGAGGAAGGTCCGTTTGTACTATATCGCCGTGGTTGAACTGGTCCATGCGCCTCTCCACCTGGCGGACCTATGCTTATGACGATTCAAAGAAAAAGAATACTGGAACACGATTGTGAAAATTTGAAGGCTTGGGAGCGCATACGTATGAATCGATTTGTTAAGTTAATGGCGGCAGGCGTCCTGCTGGCTTCGGTGCAAGCGTTTGCACAGTTCAACGCCAGCGTGCAGGGCGACGTGCAGGACAGCTCAGGCGCTGAGATAGCGAACGCCGCAGTGAAACTGGTTGATACCGACACTCAGGTTGCGCATAGCACCCTCTCCGATGCTTCGGGGAGCTATCGCTTTGTGAGCCTCGCGCCGGGTCATTATGAGGTTTCGGCCAGCGCTCCTGGGTTCCAGACGACGAAGGTGCCCTTCATATTGCAGACGGAACAGGTCCGGCAGATTGTGTTGACGCTGGCGGTGGGGCAGGCGACACAGAGCGTATCGGTGACGGCGCAAGCGCCGTTGCTGGATGTCTCCGACAGCCGCAACCAGGTGACGATTGACAACGAGGCCATTCAATCTCTGCCGCTGGCGGCGAGAAATCCAACGGCGCTGATTGCGCTGGCTCCGGGTGTGACGGGATTGGGAGCCACGGGCGCCAACAACTTCTTCACGGAGAACGCGGACTACAGCGCAAATGGCCGCGGAACCAACGGAAGTCAATACGTGCTGGATGGACTCGATATCAATATCGACGTTAACCCCGGCGTGCTCACGCTGGTGCCCAATGCCGACGCGCTCTCGGAAATCAGCGTCCAGACCAATACGTACACGGTCGATTACGGCAAGACGAGCTCCATGCAGACGGTCATGACGACGAAATCCGGGACGGATCACTATCATGGATTCGGGAGCATTTATTACACCTACCAGGGATTGAACGCGCGCGGGGAGTTCGGACCTCCGTCCTCGGTAAAGATTGCGCCGTTCCACACCACCAATATGTCGTTCGGCATTGGCGGGCCGGTGATTCCGCACCACCAGTTCTTCTTCTTCTTTTCCATTGAGCCGTATCGCGCGCTCACGTCGAATGGCAACTCGGTCTTGACGTATGAAGACCCGGCTTTTGTGGCCTTTGCGCAGCAGGTAATGCCGAACTCGCCGGAAGTGCAGTTGATGGCGAAGTATCCGCCGAGCGGCGCAACGACGACGGGCATCGCGGCCACGGCGCAGGATGCGTTTGGCCCGCAGGACCTGGCTCACAACACCGGATGCGGGACGCCGAGCACCGACAATATTCCGTGCTCCACGCCGGTCTTCGACAATGGCAACTTCAACTCGTCGAGTTATACGAACGCCAAGCAGTTCAACGTTCGCATTGACAAGTATTTCAGCAAAGACAGGTTGTACGGCACGCTGTTCCGCGACACCACCAATGCCGGAGGCCCGGCGGTCCGGCCCGCATTCAATACCACCAGTCCATCATCCGTGATCGCGGCGCAGGGAAACGAGACTCACACCTTTTCTGCAAACACGCTGAACCAGGCGTCATTTGGCTATAACTACCTTCAGGCCACCAATGCGGCCACTGGTCTTTTCTCGGTCCCGTCAGTCAACGTCAGCAGTCTTGGAGTGGGATTTGGCATTGGTTTTGTCGACGGGCAGTTCGCGGAGCATAACTACCACTGGCGCGATGTACTCACGCACATTCAGGGTTCGCACGCCTTCAGCATTGGGTATGAAGGCTGGCACGGAGACGACCTTGCCTTGTTCGCGCCCTGCTATGCGCAGCCCGCGTTCCAGTACAACAGCATGATCGACCTGATCAACAGCAAGCCATATTCGGAATCGAGCCTCTCCTACAATCCGGTAACGGGCGATCCCATGCCGGGGCAGTATGAATATGCGCAGAGCACCTTTGGAGTGTTCGCGCAGGATACCTGGAAAGCGACGCGGCGCCTGACCATAAACTATGGCATTCGCTACGACAACTTCGGCAATCCGTATCCGGTTGCGGGCACGCCGCTTGCGAATTGGCACCTGGGCAGCGGCTCGACGATGGCCGAACAGGTGGCCAACGGAGCCAACACCGTGCAAAGCC
>JBAUHD010000479.1:0-5899 GCA_049680085.1 Acidobacteriaceae bacterium | reverse complement strand
CGGTTACCGGGCGCCGATGTATATCGGAAACATCATTATCGCAGTTGGCCTGCTGTTGCTCGCGCGCCGTCCGCCCGCGGGCATCTCGCCGTATATGTGGCTGGCCTTCTCCGCCTTTCTTCTCGGCGCGGGAGTTGGGGCCATCAACCCGGCGAGCCGAAACTCCGGGCTGCAAATGGAGCCGGAGCGCTCGTCGACCATTGCCGCTCTGCGATCCATGTTCATGCAAATCGGGACCATCGCCATTGTGACGATTGCGACCGCGATCCTGGCTACTTCGAAAGACCCTGGCATCAGCCAGGGATGGATTTTCCTTGTGACGGCTCTGCTGTTTGCCATCTGCATGCCACTTGTCGCCCTGGTCCCCGAGCACCGCGGATCGTGGTGATTCAATTGCCGGCTGAAAGGCCCGAAGATGAACTATCGCGGAGCAACACGTTAGGAGCGGCTTCCGACACCGTTACGCTGAAGCCTCTCTAAGACCAGTAACTGCGGTCGAGGGTGCGGTATTGGATTGCTTCGGCGATATGCCCGACGGTGAGAGATTCGGCGCCTTCGAGATCGGCGATGGTGCGGGCGACTTTAAGGATGCGGTCGTGGGCGCGGGCAGTGAGTCCCTGCTGCTGCATGGCGCGCTCCAGCAATTTTTCCGCGTCGGCGCCCAGTTCGCAGAAGGTTCGAATCTGGCGGGTGCCCATTTGCGCGTTGGAATAAATCTTCTCCTTCGCGCTGGAAAATCGTGCGCGCTGGCGTTCGCGGACCTTCAACACCCTGCCCCTGATGACCGCCGAGCTTTCGCTGGCGACTCCGCTGCGCAACTCTCGATACTGCACCGCCGGAACCTCAATATGAATATCGATCCGGTCCAGCAGCGGTCCTGAAACCTTAGCCACATACCGCTGAATCAGCGGCGGAGTGCAATGGCACTCCCGCGACTTGTCATTGAAGTACCCGCACGGGCAGGGATTCATCGCTGCCGCCAGCATGAACGCCGCCGGAAAAGTCAGCGACATCGAAGCCCGCGCAATCGTCACGCTGCGGTCCTCCAGCGGCTGCCGCATAACCTCCAGCACATTGCGCGGAAACTCCGGCAGCTCATCCAGAAACAGCACGCCGTTGTGCGCCAGCGAAACCTCGCCCGGCCGCGGCACCGCCCCGCCGCCAATCAACCCGGCGTCAGAAATCGTATGGTGCGGCGATCGAAACGGCCGCCGCGTCACCAGCCCCGCCTCCGCATCCAGCACCCCAGCCACGGAATGAATTTTCGTCGTCTCCAGCGCCTCGGCAAAACTCAGCGGAGCCAAAATTGAAGGCAGCCGCTTCGCCAGCATCGTCTTGCCCGAACCCGGCGGCCCAATCATCAGAATGTTATGCCCGCCCGCCGCCGCAACTTCCAGCGCACGCTTGGCCGTCTGCTGCCCGCGCACATCGGCAAAATCCAACGCGAAATGCTGCTCCTCTTCCAACGCCTCCGCGGCCTTCACGCAAAACGGAGCGGTATGGATCCCGCCATTTCCCGCCGCGTTCAGCAGCTCGCGCACTTCGGTCAGCGACTCCACGGGATACACATTCACACCCTCCACCACCGCCGCCTCGCGCGCATTCGCTTTTGGAATCACCAGGTTTTTAATCCCGCGCTCCCGCGCCGCAATCGCCACCGGAAGCATCCCCGGAACCGCCCGCAGCCCGCCATCCAGCCCCAGTTCGCCCACCAGCAAAAACTGGCTCAGATCGCGAATCTGCAACGCGCCATACGCGCCCAGAATCCCAATCGCCATCGGCAGATCAAACCCCGAACCCTCCTTTTTAAGGTCCGCCGGGGCGAGGTTGATGGTAATGTGCGTGGGAGGAATCTGGAAGCCTGAATTCTTGATGGCCGCGCGCACGCGGTCGCGGCTTTCGCGAACCGCCGCGTCAGGCAGGCCGACGGTATGGAAGTGGTCCTGGTCCGTCTGCACCCCGGAAAAATCCACTTCCACATCAATAATGTTGGCGTCGATCCCGTAGACAGCTGCGCTGATCGCTTTGAAGAGCATACAGTCTGAAGCATAGGGCCCAGACCGCACAGCGCAGCGAAAGAAACCGCTGCAAAATCATCCACGCACGTTCCCTAAGTAACATGGCCAGCCAGTGCCTGAAAATAACCGGAACCAGCGGGCCATCCGCCGCGTACTTCTCACAGTCGCAAATCAGGAGCGCAGCCATGACCCAGCGCGCAACTCAATACACAACCGCACCCCTCCCCAATTCTCGCGCGGCCCTGCCGTGGTGGGCCTGTCTCGTGGCCATCCTCGGAGCCTTTCTTCTTGCTGCCGGAGCCGCCATCGCGCTTGTACATCCCGCACTGCTCGTCTCCCCGAACGCCTCAATCAATCAGGCCGTCCATATCTACGCCGGATATCTCGCCTCCCGCAACCTCGCCATCGCCATCCTTCTTGTGGCGCTGCTGGCCCTGCGCGCCAGGTTTGCCCTCAGCAACCTCTTGGCGCTCGTCGCCTTCGTCCAGATCCTCGACGCAATCATCGACGCCGTAGAAGGCCGATGGCCGATTGTGCCCGGAATTCTGGTCCTGGGCCTTGTCTTCCTTCTCGCCGCTGGCCGCCTCTCCGGTTATCCCTTCTGGAAATCCGCAGCATGGCAACCGCCTCCAGGTATGGACGCACCGGAAGAACGCGCTGCGCCTCAACAGGACTAAACTATCCTGTGACAACCAGCCTCTTTGATCTTTACAAGGTCGGCATCGGCCCCTCCAGTTCGCATACCATGGGACCTATGCGCGCCGCCCGTCGCTTCGCGCAATCCCTTCAGGAATCAGGCCGGCTGGATCAGGTCGCTGCCGTTCGTGCCGAACTCTACGGCTCGCTCGCCCTGACCGGGCTTGGTCACGGGACTGATCGCGCGGTGCTGCTCGGGTTGAGCGGAGAAGAAGCCGCCAGCATCAACCCCGCCACCATTGAACCCAAGCTCGCCACCATCCGCGCATCCAAAACACTGCCGCTGCTCGGCCATCACACCATTCCATTCAATGAACCCGAACAGATCGTCTTCCACCGCGACCAGATGTTCCCGCCCGGCGCGAAAACGCAGCACCCCAACGGCCTGCGCTTCACCGCCTTCGACGCGAGCGAAAAACCGCTTGCAACCGAAACCTACTTTTCTATCGGCGGAGGCTTCATTCGCTCGGATCTTGAAAATGCAGAGGGCGCGCCTGCCGCTACACGCGCCGCATGGCCCTACCCCTTCCAAAATGCTGCCGGACTGCTCGCCGTCGCGTCAGAAAAAAATCTCACCGTGTGGCAAATCATGCTCGCCAACGAATGCGCGCTCCGTCCGGAATCAGAAGTCCGCGCTGGCATCGCGCATATCTGGAGCGTCATGCAGGGCTGCATCGACCGCGGCATCGCCACCGAAGGCATTCTCCCCGGAGGTCTCAATGTCCACCGCCGCGCCGCCCGCCTCGCCCAGCGGCTGCGGGATAAAGAGCATGAAGGAAAACCTAGCGACCCGCTCGCCCCGCTCGATTGGGTTACGGTGTACGCGATGGCCGTGAATGAGGAAAACGCCGCCGGAGGCCGCGTCGTCACCGCGCCCACCAACGGAGCCGCCGGCCTCATTCCCGCCGTCGCCCGCTACTACCAGAACTTCATTGAAGGAGCCGACGACGAAGGCATTCTCCGCTACTTCCTTACCTCCGCCGCCATCGGAGTTCTCTACAAAGAGAACGCCTCGATCAGCGGGGCCGAGGTTGGCTGCCAGGGAGAAGTCGGCGTCGCCTGCTCCATGGCTGCCGGAGGACTGGCCGCCGCCCTCAACGCCACCAACGCGCAAATCGAGCACGCCGCCGAAATCGCCATGGAACACAACCTGGGAATGACCTGCGACCCCATCGGCGGCCTCGTGCAAATTCCCTGCATCGAGCGCAACGCCATGGGCGCGGTCAAGGCCGTCCACGCCTGCCGCCTCGCCATGAACGAAACCGAGGGCCACAAAGTCTCCCTCGATCAAGTCATAAAAACCATGTACCAAACCGGGTTGGACATGCAATCCCGGTACAAGGAAACCTCATTAGCCGGACTAGCCCTCAACATCATTGAGTGCTGATTGCGGCTGACCCTTGGGCGGTACGTTATTGAAAGAAATCAATCAGCGGTTTCAATTTTTGATACTGAATGCCGAATTGGGTCCTCTGCTTTTCATACGGCAGATTCCAAAGCGGGTCTTCTCTCTCAAAAGAGTGAACAAGACGCCAGGCAAGGTTCAGGCTGCGATTCGTGCGTTCCATCTGCCCTATCTGCTTCGCAGTCATGTCTGGACGTTGATTCTTGATCCATTCAACCAATTCTTCCCGCACCTTTACAAAATCGAGTTCCGTCTGCCGATGCAAGCCAAGGAGATCATGACCACGCCAACTGCCTTGCGCCTTTCGCACGAGCGGAATCCAATGAAAAATGCGCGGTTGATGTTCCAACTTCAACCACGCTTGTAACCGAAGGCTGCCGTGGTCCAGAACGAGGCGATCAAAGCGTTCAGGTTGCGAGGCGATTCGGCGACGCATCACCTCTTGTGAAGTACGCAATTCCGCATTGATTGCGAAATCAAGTCCCCACGGAAGGGCATTCACAGAGATATTGGGAACGTCGTTCTTCGGCACTTCTTCGGAATGACCAAAGCTATAAGCCCACCAAGCCCCCGCACGCACGAAGTGGGTTTTCACGTCCGAGTCAGTCTCAGGAAAACAGAGCACATGCTGTGAATTTTCCATCCGGATTGGTTTGATCTCGTACTCCGCTGAAAAGGCCCTCTCGATGTCGAGGAGCCCATCTCTCAGCAGTTGATGGGAGAGTCGTAACGACAGCGGAGTGACCGGAGGAACAAAATCTTCAAAGTTGAGTTGCGTTATATCGACCAGTTCATCAGATGTAGCCGCGTCTTTAACTCCCTTACGACTTTGGTGTTTCACTACATCGCCGAGAAGCTCAACCCGCTCATTTGCCGATTCCGGCCAATACGGAACTTCGACGCAACGAATTCCGAACTCCTCAAGAGGAATCCGCCGATAATCAGGGATTGACGGAGCAACCAGGATCATCTTGAAGCTCGCAGTTGCATGCGCCCGGCGCATTAGTCCGTAATATTCAAGTATCTGGCCGATGTCCTCTCGTTTTATGGCGTCCCGTTTTAATTCGACGATGTAACGGGTTCCTTCGATCTCATACAGCAGATCGATACGACGCCCTTCTATCGAAAACTCCTGCCGCTTTTCGCTAACCGTCAGACCGGGGAAAAGGATATCCGGATTTTCGAAGAGGTAATTCTGCAAGTCTTTTTCGAGCATTTGCGTTCCAGCATACAGAACATTGGCTACACAAGGAATATCCAGATGCTGAAATAAACAGGACGTATGCCCCTCATCGCTCAACCGCTAAAGCCACCGAATTTCCTCCGCCGAGACACAGCGCGGCCACTCCGCGCTTGGCGTCGCGGCGAATCATTTCGTAGATCAGGGTGACGAGTACGCGGGCTCCGCTTGCTCCTATGGGATGGCCTATGGCTACCGCTCCTCCGTTTACGTTTACCTTGTCCAGCGGAATGCCGAGTTCGCGCGTTACCGCAATTGCCTGCACCGCGAATGCCTCGTTCAGCTCGAATAGGTCCACGCTCTCCGCCGACCAACCGGCGCGCTCCAGTACCTTGCGAACGCCCTTTACCGGAGCCATCATGACCCATTTTGGGTCGATTCCGCTGGTCGCTTGTGCGCGAATCGTCACCAGTGGTTTCAATCCCAACGAAGCCGCGTACCCCGCCGCCATCGTCACCACCGCCGCTGCCGCGTCGTTGACTCCCGGAGCGTTGCCCGCCGTCACGGTTCCGTCTTTTTTGAAGGCCGGCTTGAGCGCGC
>JBAUHD010000478.1:0-4591 GCA_049680085.1 Acidobacteriaceae bacterium | reverse complement strand
CCGCGCTCACCGCATCCGCAACGTGGATGGAGGTCACCTGCATCGGTCCCGCGCCAAACACATTCGACAGCCGGACCCGCACATACGGCCCGCCTGTCGAGAGATGCACGATCTGCCGGAACGTCGTGTTCTCGAAGACCGAGTTCATTGAAACCCCCGACGGCGGTATCCGCATGGGAGCAGCGGCCCAGGTTCCGGCCCATTGCAGAGGCTCGGGCGCATTCTGTGCCGAGGCCAAAAGGGGCAGGGCAAGCGCCAGGCCCAACAGGGTGACTGCCAATCGTTTCATTGAGTCCTTATCCTCCATGCCATCCATCGCGTCAGGAACGATTCAGCGGAGCCAGCCCGCCGGATTACGCAACGGGAGAATCCTAACCTATTCGGCGCGCCAACTACATTCCCGAGGGCGCGCCCGGCAAAAAAGCCGGAAGCCGGCGCAGCCAACCGCTCAACGCTGAACGCTGTCTCTCACCGCCTCCGCAATCCCGGCGATCTCCACGTCTACGCTCGACGAACCGGAACGGGTCACCAACTCCACCTTACCTTCGGCGGTCTTCTTGCCCACGTTCACGCGGAAGGGAACTCCGACCAGGTCGGCGTCCTTGAACTTCACGCCGGCGCGCTCTTCGCGGTCGTCCAGCAGCACGTCGAACCCGGCCTGCTCCAGCAGTTCGGCGATCTGCGTTCCGGCGGCCAGCAGGTTCTGGTCGGCGACGTTCGTGACGGTCACAACCACGTCGAACGGAGCAATCGACGGAGGCAGCCAGAAGCCGTTCGCGTCATTGTTCTGCTCGATGCAGGCGGTCAGGATGCGCTCAATGCCGATGCCGTAGCTGCCCATGATCGGCGTCACTTCCTTGCCGTTGGGGTCGAGCACCCGCGCGCCCATGCTCTCGGAATACTTGTAGCCGAGCTTGAAGATGTGCCCCACCTCGACGGCCTTGGCGACCTTCAGCGCGCCGCCGGGCTGTGATTCGCACTGGGGACACGCCTCGCCTTCAGCCACGTTGCGAAGGTCCGCCGCAAGCGTCCAGGTAAAGTCGCGCCCCGGAGTGACGTTGCGATAGTGGTAGTCAAGCTTGTTGGCCCCGGCGACCAGGTTGTGGCGGTTCTCGAGGCCAAGGTCCACAATCACTTTCACGCCGCCGTCGTGGATCGTCTTCGCCGGAACAAGCCCCACCGGCCCCAGATATCCCGCCGGGCCGTGGAAGGACTGCTCCAGTTCCTCGGCGTTCATGGGCCGGAGATCGGTCGCACCGACAAGGCCCATCAGCTTCGTCTCATTCACGAAGTGGTCGCCGCGCAGGAAGGCCACCACCGGCTCCCATGTGGCTTCTTTGCCCGCGCGGACCTCGGCCATATAGGCCACCGTCTTGATGTCCTGCGCCGGGCTGATCTGGAAGAACTCGGCCACGTCCGCAATGGCGGCTTTCCCCGGCGTGTGGACAAACTCCGGCTTGCCGTCGCCGGTCGGCTCCAGTTCCTTGATGGGACCGAGCCGCGACGTGGCCTTCTCCATGTTGGCCGCATAGCCGCACTCGGCGCAGCTTGCGATCAGGTCCTCGCCCGCGTCGGTGTACACCATGAACTCCTGCGACTGCGAGCCGCCCATTGCGCCCGAGTGCGCCTCGACCGCCACGAAGTTCAGTCCGCAGCGCGTGAAGATGGCGCGGTACACCTGGTCGTGCAAGTCAAAGCTCCGGTCCAGCCCGTCGGAGTCGAGGTCGAACGAGTAGCTGTCCTTCATGATGAACTGCCGCACCCTCAGCAGGCCCGACTTCGGCCGCGGCTCATCGCGAAACTTCGTCTGAATCTGATACCAGATTTGCGGAAGCTGCTTGTAGCTGCGCAGCTCGCGGCGGGCGATGTCGGTCATCACCTCTTCGTGGGTCATGCCCAGGCACAGCCACGCGCCCTTGCGGTCCTGGAGGCGAAACATATTCTGGCCCATCGTCGTCCAGCGCCCACTCTGCTCCCATATTTCGGCGGGCATGATGCCGGGCAGCAGAAACTCCTGCCCGATCCTGTCCATCTCCTCGCGCACCACGCCAATGATCTTGTTGATCGACCGCTGGCCCATGAACAGGTACGAATAGATGCCCGCGCCAAGCTGCCGAACATAGCCCGAGCGAAGCAGAAACTTATGACTCGCGACTTCCGCGTCCGACGGAGCCTCGCGAAGCGTAGGAACAAAAAGCCGGGACCAACGATGCATGGGTGATTCTTTCCTGGAAGAGTGTTGGAGGTGCAAAGAGAAATTTTACAGAAACGATGCCCGGAAAAACATCCGGCGGTCAGGAGCAGCCGAGAGAAAATCGAAGCGCACGGCAGATTTCATCCATTCGAGATGAGCTTAGCTGAGCTACACGCTTCCCCAGCCGGTCTTTGGAAATGGTGATGGCATTGTGCAGGTTGATCGCACATGGAGATTTCATGCCGTCCTGTTCGTCCAGCGCGACTTCAGACGGTACGCCGCGGATAGTCGAGGTAATGGGTGCAACTGTGACGGAAGAAAGGTAGTCGATGGCGCTGTTCCGCGTTAGAACGACAACCGGCCTTTTCTTATCGGGCGGAGCAAAGCTGTATATGCGAACGTCTCCACGCACTATTCGTCCGGCCACGCAGCCTCCGCTTCCCAGGCGTGCGCTTCGACGGCCGACGGCGGCTTCTTCAGATAGCCGTTGTGGTCTTGTGCTTCGCGCGCCAGGGTGTCGAGTCTTCTGAGGTACGCCCGAAGCGCATCGCGCACCAGCATGGACCGGTTCTGCTTTGTTTTGCGCGCTGCCCGGTCGGCGGCCCGCAGGAGCTCTTTGTCGAGGACGATTTGCACCGTTTCCATACTGTTGAGTCTACTCCACAATCAACTCAACGGTTCAGACTGGAAGTGATCCCATCCTTGCCTTGCTTCTACTACGGATTGCAAAGGCCAATCCTGGTGCACGATGGTGCTGCCAGACCAAGGTTGAAGTACGCTTGGCGTATGGTTTCGATCGAAGAAATCACGACGATTCACGCTCCGATCCAGCGGTGCTTTGACTTGTCCCGAAGCATTGACCTGCATCTTCTAAGCACTGCGCGTACCGGCGAGCGTGCCGTCGCCGGTGTTACGACTGGCTTGATCGGATTAGGCGAACGCGTAACTTGGCGGGCAAAGCATCTGGGTTTGTGGCAGGAATTGACAAGCGAAATTACTGCTATGGATAGCCCTGTCTACTTTCGCGACGCAATGGTTCGTGGAGCATTTCGGTCCTTCGAACACGAACATTCCTTCACGGAACTGGACAATGCAACCACCGAAATGAAGGATGTCCTGCGATTTGCCGCACCCATTCCCTTGCTGGGGCGTATAGCGGAAATATTCCTTAGACCTTATCTGAGCAAGTTCCTTCGTGAACGCAATGAGGCTCTGAAAACGGTTGCGGAAGGCGAGGACTGGCGCCGCTTCCTTTGATCCAGGATTGCTGCTCGTCAGAAGTACAGCCGCTGGCCGCGCGACCAACGGGAGCGGCCACCAAAGCTCATTCAAGGATGGCGCGCAAAGCGCGCGTGTGCCCGTAGCGGCCAGTCCTCACTCCCACTCGATGGTGCCGGGGGGCTTGGAGGTGATGTCGTACACGACGCGGTTGATGCCGACGATCTCGTTGACTATCCGGCTGGAGATGGTCTTCAGTACCTCATACGACAGCGGAACCCAGTCCGCCGTCATGCCGTCTTCCGAGTTCACTGCGCGGATGGCGCAGGTGTAGGCGTAGGTGCGCTGGTCGCCCATGACGCCTACGCTCTTGACCGGAAGCAGCACGGCGAACGACTGCCATATCTGCTGGTAAAGCCCCGCGCGCTTGATTTCCGACACGACAATATCGTCGGCTTCCTGCAACAGCGCCACGCGCTCCGGCGTAATCTCCCCCAGGATGCGCACCGCAAGCCCCGGCCCCGGAAACGGCTGCCGTTCCAGAATGTCCGCCGGCATGCCGAGGTCGCGCCCAATGCGCCGCACTTCATCTTTGAAGAGATCGCGCAGCGGTTCGATGAGCTTCAGCTTCATCGTCTCCGGCAGGCCGCCCACGTTGTGATGGCTCTTGATGGTCTGCGACGGTCCTTTCACGGACGACGACTCAATCACGTCCGGGTAGAGCGTGCCCTGCACCAGCCAATCGACTTGGCCGGATTGCTGCGCGATGCGCTGCGCTTCGTCATCAAAGACGGCGATGAACTCGTTGCCGATGATCTTGCGCTTCTTCTCAGGATCGGTCACTCCGGCCAGCTTCGCCAGAAAGCGCCCGCTGGCGTCCACGGCCACAAGGTTGAGGCTGAGCTTGTTGCGCAGGTTTTCCTGCACTTTGAAAAATTCGTTCTTCCGCAGTACGCCATTGTCGACAAACACGCACGTCAGCCGGTCGCCAATAGCCCGGTGCACGAGCACGGCGGCCACCGACGAATCCACCCCTCCGGAGAGCGCGCAGATGGCGTGCCCGTCGCCGACTTTTTCGCGAATCGACGCCACGGTCGCCTGAATAAAATGCTCCGGCGTCCAGTCCGGTTTGGCTTGGCAGATGTTGAAGAGGAAGTTCCGCAGCAGCGCCGTGCCCTG
>JBAUHD010000477.1:0-4451 GCA_049680085.1 Acidobacteriaceae bacterium | reverse complement strand
ATACCGCCGCGAATATGCGCATGTTCTACTCGGATTGTATTCCACGGAAGAACCAGAGCCGGCCTGATCTGACTTCTTCTATCCCATACGAGCGGTTGACCAAGGAAGTGAATGGCAAGTCGCCGTTTGCGTCGGGAGATTATGGAAGTCATCGCTCCATTTATGGCGGAGCCTATGCATTGTGGTGGGGAGAGTTGGTGAAGCCGACCGAGGACAAATATATCCTGCAGATGAATCTCTCCCGCACCGATTTTCTATGCGCGAAGAGCTTTCCTTCTTACCTTTATTACAATCCCTGGCCAGAGGCGAAGCAGGTGAGCCTGAAGCTGGGCAGCGGCGCATCGGATATCTATGATCTTTCGCGGCACAGGTTTATCGGCAAACGCAAGAGTGGCTCTGTGTCGCTTACGATTCCGGCTGGAGGCGCGCAGGTGGTGGTGATAGTGCCTTCGGGAGCGGATCGCAAATCGGAGAAGGGCGTTCTGCTTTGCGACGGCGTTCCGGTCGACTATGAGCAAGGTTCCGATTAGGAGGATGGGAGAATGCGAGCGGCGACAATGCTTGTGGCATTGGGAGCGCCAGCGACGGCGCGCGTGCGGATAAGAACTTCGAAGTAGATTGGCTTGGCTGGATTTCCCTGAATGTGCAGAGCCTTTTTCAGCGCGGCGCGGGAATCGTCATCGGCGAGAAACAGGCCGGCGGCCTCCGTGCCTTCCTGCTGGAGACCCTGGAGAATGAGCACCGATCCGCGCCCGCTGGAAGTGGGGAGCAGGGAGATGGTCGCGTAGTCTTCGCCCGCCGATCCGGTGAATTCCAACCCCTGGTAGGTTTTCTGTTCTCCGGGGAGGGGATGTTCATTGGTGAAATACTTCATGCTTTCACCAACGACGCCTTCACTCTCGCGAAAGTTCAACCTATTTTGATAGAGAAAGACCCAGGGATTGGAACTGGGGCTGCCTACGAAGACATAGTTTCCATTTTCAAGCTCGCGCAGACGCAGGTCACGCGCGGAGCGAACGGTGATAAGTCCCGGCTTATGAGGGACCATATCGGATAAGGTCGTGGCGACGACCACGTCCGCGTAGGAAGTAAGGTTGGAGTTGGAAATATAAGCCATGATGCGGGCTTCGCGATCATCCATGTGCGCGGGAGTCAGCCTTTGCCTCATGTCGGGACGAAGATACTCTTCGAGGGAACCTTCCTGCTGGCTGATGATGCGGAGCATCCCGTAATTGACGTCGGCGATCACGATGCGGGTGGGATTGGTTCCGTCAAACACTTCGGAGAGAGGCCAGGGAGCAGGCGCCTGCCCCGAAGGCGCGCTGATGAGGCGAATGGCGAGGCCGAGACACGCAATGGCCAGAAGCGCGGCGACAGCCCAGGGCAGAATGGTTCGGACGGTGCGCGTTTTTGGGGCGGGGGAAGCTTCAACTGGAAAAACGGGTGCGGGGGCAGGTTCAACCGAAGGCTGCGCCGCGCCGCGGAAGACGGGGTTATACGAGCCCTTCGGAATTTCGACGATCATGTTCTCGCCGCGGCCTTCTCCGTCGAAATACTCGTGGAGCTTGAGCCGCAACTGGCGCGCATGGACGCGCACGGAACTATCTTCCACGGGACTGTAGTCGGTGGCCTTGCCGAAAACAGCGATGCCGATATTGTGCTCGGTCAGCTCGTGGCCATGGCCATGGAGGGCGCGCTCGGCCATGTAGGGCAGAAGCTCCCTGAGACGGCCCGACTTTTGAAAGGGCGCAGTGGCCAGGATGCGCTCAATGAGCTGCCATCGCGGATCCTCTTTCAGATTGGTTTCGGCTTGTGCAGGTGGAAGCGACGGAGACATCGATCAATACCGCCTTGTGAGGCTTCCTATGCTGCCATTGTGGAAAAATCGCATGGAATTCTCTCAACATAGCACATCGATGAAGCGATTGGATACTGTGGCGGGTGTGGTGATTCAAGCGCCTGATTCCAGTGTCGTTTCACATGTAATTCACCATGTTTTTCCAGATTTAGCTTGTATTTCCCTTGTGCGTGGCCGAGAGCGGCGGAGATGCTGAAGTGCGGGCGAGAGCACCTCTGGCCCCATTCGCAATGAAGGGATTCGCCCCAACGAATGGCAGACCTGGCACAACGATTTGACTGCAACCCCATTCTGAAACCTTCCGACATTCGGCCCGCGGTCGAGGGAATGGAAATCACTTGCCTGCTGAATCCCGGAGCGTTCCGGTTTGCGGGCCGGACGTGGCTGCTGCTGAGGGTGGCCGAGCGTCCTGTACAGAAGCCTGGGAAAACCTCGTTTCCGGTACTCGATCCCCGTGGAGGCATCAAGATACTGGAGTTCGATAACTCGGACGCGAAGCTGGATTTGTCCGACCCCAGAGTGATCAGTTATGAGGGACGTGACTATCTCACAACCATGTCGCACCTTCGGCTGGTATCGAGCGAAGACGGCATCCGCTTCTCCGAACCGAAAGGCGCGCGGCCGATGTTTGGCGAAGGCGCGCTGGAAGGTTATGGGATTGAAGACTGCCGGGTAACTGAGATTGATGGAACTTACTACCTCACATATACGCAGGTATCTGAGCACGGCGTAGGGGTGGGGCTCAAGAGCACGCGGGACTGGAAGGGTTTTCGGCGGCATGGGATGGTATTTCCGCCGCATAACAAGGACTGTGCGCTGTTTCCGGAGAGGATTGAAGGCAAGTATTACGCGCTGCACCGGCCCAGCAGCCCGGAGTTGGGCGGCAACTATATATGGATTGCCGAATCGCCGGATATGGACCATTGGGGCAACCATCAGTGCATTGCGCACACGCGCGCGGGGAGTTGGGATTGTGCGCGGGTTGGCGCGGGGGCTTCTCCGATCAAGACGGAGCGGGGATGGTTGGAGATTTACCACGGGGCGAACGGCGAAAACCGCTACTGCCTGGGAGTGATGCTGCTCGATCTTGAAAAGCCGTGGAAGGTGATTGCGCGCTCGGAAGAGCCGGTGATGGAGCCGCTGGAGCCGTATGAACGGAACGGATTCTTTGGCGAAGTCGTCTTCACGAACGGCCACGTGGTCGATGGTGATTCAGTCACGGTTTATTACGGAGCTTCCGACAGCGTGGTGTGCGGGGCGCGGTTCTCGATTGCCGCCCTGCTGGACTCCGTATTGCGTAAGCGGAGCCGCAAGGGATGAACCGGCTGGCGAAAGAGTACAGGGTTTTCCTGGAATGTCCGCGCGACATGCGGGTGCTGCTTGTCACCAACATGATCTATGCGTTCGTGCTGCCAGTGATCGAGATATTCGTGGCGGCGTATGTCATGCGGAACTCGCACGACGTAAGTAAAGTTGTTATCTATCAACTTGCGATTTATGCGGGTGACCCGGTTGCCTTCTGGCTGAATGGTATTCTGCTGGCCCGGATGCGCATCAAGCGGCTTTATTCCGTGGGAATGTTGCTGAGCGGGGTCGCGATGCTGGTCATGATGTCGTCGACGGTGATTTCGCCGATGGCGATTGGGGTTTCCGGCCTGTTGATGGGAATTGCGTCCGGGCTGTTCTGGGCGAACCGCGGCTTTCTGGCCCTCTCGACGACGACGGATGAAAACCGGAACTATTTCTATGGCGTGGAAACGTTCTTTCTCACCATAACTTCGGTAGCGGTCCCGGCGGCGATTGGATGGTTTATTGAAGCTACGGGGAAATATGGATGGATTGGCGGCAACCGCAACGATAGTTATCGAATTGTCGCGGTGTGCGCGCTGGCGCTCACTGTGGTCGCATCGTTTGTAATCAATCGAGGTACGTATCGCAACCCTCCGCAGAGCCGGTTTGTGTTTTTCCATTTTCATTCGCTGTGGAAGAAGATGCTATCGCTGGCCGCGTTGAAGGGATTGGCGCAAGGTTATCTGGTGACAGCGCCGGCCATGCTGATCATGCTGCTGGTTGGCCAGGAGGGGACGCTGGGGCTGATTCAGGCGGCCGGGGGCATTGTCTCTTCCTTTGTGCTTTATGGCGTGGGCCGGGCGTCGAAGCCGGAGCACCGGGTTAAGGTATTTGCCGTGGGGCTGGTGCTATTTGCGGCTGGATCCATCGTGAACATGGTGATGTTCAACGCCACCGGGGTGCTTATTTTCATGGCTTGCCTGGTGCTGGCGAAGCCGATTCTCGACCTTGCCTACTTCCCGATCCAGTTGTTGATCATTGATACTGTTTCGGCAATCGAGGGCCGGAACGAGTACGCCTACATCTTCAATCATGAGATTGGCCTTTTTGCCGGACGATTGTTTGGCTGTGGGCTGTTCATTCTTCTGGCGTGGAACGTATCGAACATCGCGGCGCTGAAGTATGCGCTGCCGATTATCGCGATTTTGCAGATCGCCTCCATCTGGGTGGCGCGCAACCTGATCGCATCGGCGGGCAGGGTGAAGGGCGGCGGAGCAGTCAAAAATCCCGAGGTCATGGCGAT
>JBAUHD010000476.1:0-4842 GCA_049680085.1 Acidobacteriaceae bacterium | reverse complement strand
AAGGCCATCACCGAAGACCTCGGCATCAAGCTCGAAAACGTGAAGATCGAGGACCTCGGCAGCGCCAAGCGCGTCACCATCGACAAGGACAACACCACCATCATCGAAGGCCGCGGCGACTCCAAGGTCATCGAAGGCCGCGTCAAGGAAATCCGCAACCAGATCGAGAAGACCACCTCCGACTATGACCGCGAGAAGCTCCAGGAGCGCCTCGCCAAGCTGGTCGGCGGCGTCGCCGTCATCAAGGTCGGCGCGGCAACCGAGATCGAGATGAAGGAGAAGAAGGCTCGCGTCGAAGACGCCATGCACGCCACCCGCGCGGCGGTAGAAGAAGGAATCGTCCCAGGCGGCGGTGTCGCCCTGGTTCGCACTACCCCCGCCGTCGATGCCCTCATCAAGACACTGGAAGGCGACGAGAAGATCGGCGCGCAGCTCATCCGCCGCGCGCTCGAAGAGCCGCTCCGCCAGATCGTCGGCAACGCCGGTGAAGAAGGTGCGGTGGTTGTCGCTAAGATCCACGAGAGCAAGGACACCAACTACGGCTACAACGCCGCAACGAATGTCTACGAAGACCTGGTGAAGGCCGGCGTCATCGACCCCACCAAGGTCACGCGCACCGCGCTGCAAAACGCGGGCTCCATCGCCGGCCTCATGCTGACGACCGAAGCCATGGTCGCCGACATC
The DNA here is from genome assembly GCA_049680085.1 of Acidobacteriaceae bacterium. Taxonomy (GTDB): domain Bacteria; phylum Acidobacteriota; class Terriglobia; order Terriglobales; family Acidobacteriaceae; genus Silvibacterium. The sequence goes on along the minus strand of JBAUHD010000476.1, from coordinate 4,158 downwards.
CCCGAACCCAAATCCGCCCCGGCAGGCGGAGGCCACGGCGGCGGCATGGACGGCATGTACTAAAACTCAATCAACCGTGGGTGCCCCATCCTTCGCGCAGCCCCATCGCGCAAAGGGTAGGGATCCGCATAGCAAAAGCCCGGCCTCGCGCCGGGTTTGCTATGTCAGCCCCAACTCTCAAAATCTGGGTGCCCCACGTCTCGATTCTGAGACGTGGGCTCATCACGAATGTCTGGGTGGCCTACTCAAGCCGCCTTTGCTTGTGTGGGGAACACAACACCCCGCTCAACCACGATTGTCATTCCGAACCAAGCCCGCGCCACCAACCCCGTTGCCATTCTGAGCAAAGTCCGCGCAGCGGACGCAGTCGAAGAACCTGCATTTCGCCTCAGTCTGCACAAACGTCTGGGTGGCCCACACAAGCCGCTTCGGCTTGTGTGGGGAACACATCCCCCAACCAACAACGCTTGTTATCCAGAGCGAAGCGAGGGACCTACGGTTTCTCGCCTGGCGAAAGGAGTGCTCGCAGACCTACACGAGTTCTCGCGGAGAATCCAAACCAGACCGCGAGTAAACATCCTGAATCGCCCCAATGCCCGCCGGATGATACTCAAGAATCCGATCACCCAATCGTCGGCTGATCCAAAGCGGAATTCGCGTGTCCGTTCCCAGCGTGAATAGCGTTCGCCACATCAACCAGCGTCGCTCCCGTTGAACGGTAATCTCGCTCCACGGGATGAACAGCGGCGGCTGTCCCGGACGAAACAAAAAGAGAACCGCCAGATACAGGCCGTCACGATTCGCTCCAAGCGTAAGACAATTGCCGAAACTTGCATTCCAGCGCATTTTGCCGGACCGGAACCGCCATCGTTCGCCACTGAAATCGGATTCGCATCGATATCGCTGTGCCAGTGTATGCCAACCGCCAATCCAACTCAGCGAATAACAGATACAACACCAAAGCCCGACGAAGTACGCCACAAATCCCGCACCTTGGCCCCATTTCAGCAACTCCGCAAATCGATCTCCGTGCATGCTGGGATTCTAACGCACACAATCCAACAGCCTCGCAGCCGTGCGGGGACTTTGGTTTTTTTGTGATGTCATCCTGAACGAGGTGAAAAAACAGCACCTTTGACAAGGATTTGCGTGGAATACTAAGATACCTATGTATTAAGGAAAATATATATTTTTTGTATTTACGCTGGAATCTCCGAAGCAGCCCACTCTCAAAGGAGAAATCGTATGCCGGTCCTGACCGCTAATGAAATCAAAGTAGCCGACGAAGTATGGATCGCGGCGGCATTGCTGCAAAAGGAACATCCAAAGCAGCATGACTTCCCCGTGGAGGAAATCGTGGAGCGGGCGCGACGGGAAAATCTCACCGAGTCGCTTCGGCCCGGCGTGTACATTCATGCGCAAATGCACTGCGTCGCCAATCGACCGCCAAATCCTGGGCGCTACCGCATGTTGCTTGAAACCCGCACTGGACGGCGCAGACTCTTCCGCCCTGGAGATCCTTATGATGAACGAAGGGAAGGATCAAAAATAACCCCCGCGGTGGCGGACATCCCCGAAAAATACGGCCCGCTGCTCAAGTGGTATGCGGACTGGAGCAAGCCAAAGAGATTTGACGCCCTGCTCTCTCTCGTCGGCTCAGGTCGCGATCTGTGGGCCAAAGAACATGCCGACGAATACGTCAACCGCTTGCGTGAGGGATGGGAATGAGCCGAATCTTCTGGGATACCAACCTATTCATCTATCTTTTTGAAGACCACGGCCACCACTCGCATGAAGCTTCCACTCTTCTTAAAAAAATGGCCGCGCGCGGAGATGATCTCATCACCTCCGCGCTGACCATCGGGGAAATTCTCGCGCGCCCCATGCGGGAGGGTGACATCGACCGCTGCAATCAATATGAGAACGCTATTCGATCCAATGCAGTCATCTCCTCGTTTGATATCGCGGCAGCGCGGCATTTCGCGAAGATTCGCAGCCGGCAAGAGAGAAAAATCCGCCCACCGGATGCAATTCAGTTGGCCTGCGCGGCAAGCGCGGGCGTTGATCTTTTCCTGACAAATGACAAACGCCTCCACGACATCCGGGTTGAAGGCATTCACTTCATCACCTCTGCGGATCGAGCACCGCTGTAAGCAACTCTTTGACCCGGTTCCGGGAAACGCTCATCGCCCGTCAGCGCCACCGCCGCCGCGCCATGGCATAAACCACTCAATCGCTCATCACCCGATGTCAACCCCTCAACCCCAATTTCCCTCACAACTGCCACATTTTAAATGCCTAAAATTTTTCTCCTGCATGCATTTGAATTTCCCCACTTTGATAAAATAGATATAGAGCAAAAAAACCAAACGGGACCGCCAGCGCGGTCCCCTTTCCTTTTCACGACCCATGGGGAAGCGACCTCCAACCAAAGGCCGCCAAACCCCAATAAATTTTCCTGAAAGTCTTTTAGAATCAATGACCCACAACGCCCGCGTTTTCCAGAAAGTCCAATGAAATGAATGACTTACAGCATTCTCCAGTTACGGAAAGTCCAATGGAATGAATGAAGTACAGCAACCCGGAGAACAAAAAATTACGCTTTTCCCGCCACCTGCGGCTCCGCGTACAACTCCTCAATCTCCGCCCCGTACTTCGCCAGAATCACCCGCCGCCGCAGCTTGAGCGTGGGAGTCAGCTCGCCCGTATCCAGCGACCACTCCTCCGGAACCAGCACAAGCCGCTTAACCGTCTCGTAGTTCGCCAACGTGCCGTTCACGCCGTCCACAATCGCCTGATACGCGGCCACCACCCGCGCATCCTCAACCAGGTCGCGCCGCGTCGCCACCGCAATGCCCTGCTCGTTCGCCCACGCCTCCAGCGCGGCGAAGTTAGGAGAAATCAATGCCGAAGCAAATTTGTGCCGGTCGCCCACCAGCGCCGCCTGTCCGACAAGCGCGTTGGCCTTCAGCTTGTTCTCAATCGGCTGCGGAGCGATCAGCTTCCCGCCCGAGGTCTTCAGCAGCTCCTTCTTCCGGTCCGTGATGAACAGGAACCCGTCCTCATCCAGCCGCCCGATGTCGCCGGTCTTGAACCACCCATCGGCGTCAAAATTTTCCGGCGCATGCGGCGCATGTTTCCAGTAGCCGGAAAAAATATTCGGCCCCTTCACCAGTAGCTCGCCATCGTCTGCAATCCGGCAGGCCACCTGCGGCAGCGGCTTTCCGACCGATCCCATCCGGTTGGCGGCCGGAGTATTGATCGCCAGCACCGGAGAAGTTTCCGTCAGCCCGTAGCCTTCGAGAATCCGAACCCCCGCCGAGGCAAACCACTCCGCGGTATCCAGCCCCAGAGGAGCGCCCCCCGCGATATAAAATCGGACCCGCCCCCCGAATCCAGCGCTGACTTTGCTGAACACAAGCTTGTTCCACATCCGCCAGCCCAGCGCCGCAGGCCGCTCGCCACGCGCAACCGTCTCCTTGTGCGCCGACCCCGCGCGCAAAGCCCACTTCAGCATTCGCCGCTTCATTCCGGAGAGCGAGGCTCGACGCTCCACCTCCTGCCGGAACTTCTCATACACCCGCGGAACCCCGACAATAACCGTGGGTTTCACCGCCGCCATCGCCGCCGGAAGCTTGTCGAAAGTTGAGCAGTAGGCCACCATCGCCCCGCGCGTATACATCGCGTAATCCAGGTGCCGCGCCGTAATATGCGACAGCGGCAAGAACGAGATGCAGCCATCCCCCGCGCCGATCTCAAAGCCCGCCAGCGACTCGTTGATGTTGGCCGCGATGTTGCCATGGGTCAGCACCACGCCCTTCGGCTCGCCAGTCGTTCCCGAGGTGTAGATCAGCGTCGCAACATCGTCCGGAGCAACGTCGTAAGCCGCGCGGTCAAACCCCGCGTCGCGCCCCGTAGTTGTGTCCGCCGCGGCCATCAGCGACGAGAACCGCACCGCGTCCGGAGTCCCGTCATCGTCCATAACGACGATCCGCTCCAAAGCCGTCCGCGTCCGCATCTGCGCCACCTTGTCATACTGCGCCAGCGTCGAAACCACGGCCACCCGGGCGCCGGAGTCAGCCAGCAGTTCGCCTGTCTGCTCCGCCGTCAGCGTCGGATAGATCGGAACATCCACCGCGCCCAAAGCCAGCACGGAAA
>JBAUHD010000475.1:0-1754 GCA_049680085.1 Acidobacteriaceae bacterium | reverse complement strand
CTCAGCATCCTCTTCTGCGGACTCCTCATGACCGGCCTGCCCATCCTCACCTGGATTCGCTTCTTCGTCTGGCTCATCATCGGACTTCTCGTCTACTTCTTTTACAGCCGCAAGCGCAGCGAATTTGCATCCGTGAACAAGCGGTCCTGACTCGGCGCGACAAATCATGAATGACGAACCATGGACATCGACGCGCTCCGTAATGAAGCCGTCAACAAAACACGATGTCATCCTGAACGAAGTGAAGGACCCGCGGTTCGCTTCAGTCGCCGCCACCTTCATTCCCAGTGCCGCGCACAGGGCGAATGGTTACGCAAAGAAATCGCGATGGCCTCTCGCAATGTTTGCCTTAGCTAACCAGATTAGCTAAGCTAGGAGAGTGCAGGTCAATATCCATTACGCCAAGACCCATCTCTCCAAACTCATCGAGCAGGCCGAGAACGGAGAAGAGGTCATTCTCGCCCGCAACGGCAAGCCCGCTGTCACGCTCAAACCGGTTCCGCAAAAAAGGCTAAAGAAGCGGAGCATTCTCGGGGCGGGGATCGGGAAAATATGGATTTCAGACGATTTCAACTCCCCGGAAACGAACAAGGAAATCGAAGACCTCTTCTACAACGGTGACAGCGAGTTCTTTGAATAGTGGACATTCTGCTCGACTCCCATGCCCTTGTCTGGAGCCTTCTGAAGGACCACCGGCTGTCTCCTCAGGCGCGCCGCATCTTCCGTGATCCGCCCGGCACATTGCACTTCAGCATGGTTTCTCTCTGGGAATTGAGCGTCAAAATCAGTATTGGCAAACTGCGGACCCTTGGCTCTTCCATCGCTTATCTCCGCGACGAATGCCGCGAATACGGAATCGAGATTCTCCCGATTCGCATGGAGCACATCCTGCAGGCCGAATCCCTGCCGCTCCACCACCGCGACCCATTCGACCGCCTGCTCATCGCGCAGGCCATCCATGAGAACCTCGCCATCCTCACCGACGACGCGCAATTCCGCCGCTATCCGATCAAGACGGTCTGGTAGGCTACGCGCTGACGGGCCAGAGCAGACGAAGCCGCTTCTCCGCCATCCGCAAGGTCACGCGCTCGACGCCGATCACTTCCCCGTCCGCCTCCACCAGCAGCGGAGACTTGTAGGCAAACTCCGCGTCCGGCCGGCAAACCACCTCCACCGCGTCCTCGTAATGCGGATACGGCAGCCGCCGCTCCTCAATGGTCCCGCTGCGCGACCTCCTCGTCCTGTTTTGCCGCGTGACCACCGCATGAAATCCGGCATGGGCCAACCCCATGCGGCCGGTGTGCGGAACAGCGGCCACGCGCAAATGTGGCGATCGCAAATCTCCTCCTGGCCGCCAACGATCAATTGCCGGAACCCGCACCGCCAGTAGTTCGCACGCGCTGAACTCGCGCACACCCCCGTCAACGCCCGTCATCCGCACGTCGAAGGGCTGAACGGCGTGGCGCATCAGCAGCCGAACCCCGCTGCCGTAATAGGACGCGCGCCCCCATCGGCGCTTGCCCCCGCCCGACGAGGCCACATCGATCACCGACGCATGAATCCCGATCCCCGCGGCAATCGTGAAGTACCAGCTTCTCTCGCACTCGTCGACGCCGGCGCAAACAATCTCGCCCAGCGGAATCGAGATTACGGCTGCATCTTTTTGCGCTCGGAACGCGGCCAGCGCACCGCGCGGAAGCCGCAGGTTGCGCGCCAGCACGTTCCCGGTTCCCAGAGGGATCACGCCCAGCGCG
>JBAUHD010000474.1:0-4232 GCA_049680085.1 Acidobacteriaceae bacterium | reverse complement strand
GGAAAGGTGAAGTGAATCTCCGCCTCTTCCTCCGGAATCTCGATGCGCTCGATCTTCTCCAGTTCTTTGACGCGGCTCTGCACCTGCTTGGCCTTGGTCGCCTGGTAGCGGAAGCGGTTGATGAACGCCTCCAGCCGCTCGATCTGGTCCTTTTGGTTCTTGTACGCCGCCTCCAGCTGCCCGCGCCGCTCCGTCTTCTGCTGCAAATGCTTTTCGTAGTTGCCGTGGTACACGTGCAGGCGCTTGTTCCAAATCTCGACGACTTTATCCACGGTCACGTCGAGAAAATACCGGTCGTGCGAAGTCAAGATATAGCCATGCGGATAGGTCCGCAGATACTCCTCAAACCAGTTCCGGGCCTCAATGTCCAGATGGTTCGTCGGCTCGTCCAGCAGCAGCAGATTCGGCTTCTGCAGCAGCAGCTTTCCGAGCGCGATGCGCATCTGCCATCCGCCGGAAAACTCTTCCGTCTGCCGCTCCCAATCTGTTTTTGAGAAGCCCAGTCCGGTCAATACCGCGCCCACCTGCGCGTCCAGCGCGTAGCCGTCGTGCGCGCGAAACCGCTGGTCGATGTAGGAGAACCGATCCGCCGCCGCCGCGTACTCCGCGCTCTCCGGATCAAGCTCCGACAGCGCGCCTCCCAGCGTCTCCATCTCCTTTTCGAGCGCCAGCAGTTCGTCAAATACCGAGAGGCACTCCTCAAAAACCGTCCGCCCCTCGAGAGCCAGCCCGTACTGCGGCAAATAGCCGATGGTCATGCCGCGCGTGCGCAGCACTTCGCCGTAGTCCAGCCCATCGAATCCGGCCAGCACCCGCAGCAAGCTGGTTTTGCCTGTGCCGTTCGCGCCCACCAGAGCGGTGCGCTCGTCCGGAGTAATCAGCCAATCCACATTCTCAAAAAGGAGTTTGGAGCCAAATCGCTTGCCGGCTCCTGAAAGTTGCAGCATGACTCCATTTTAGCCGCCCAAGGCCGGCAATCAGCGGCTTTGCGGAAGCGCGGGAAAGCTGGTATCAACGAGGCATGATGGCGCGCAGGTTTTCCGTCTGCCCGAAGTTTGCCCAACGACTGGTTCGAGGCCTATGCCTTTTCGCCACTGCCGCATTGCTGCTGAGCGTGCCCTCATACGCGGCCCGGAGAAAACCCGCGCCTCCGCAGATGATCGCCTACGTCTTCCCGCAAAACCACGTTCTCCAGCCTGGAGAGATCGACGCGCGGAAGCTGACGCGCATCAACTACGCCTTCGCCAATCTGAAGGATGGCCGCATGGTTGAAGGCTTTCCCACCGATGCCGCCAACTTTGCCGCCCTCAACGCGCTTAAGAAGGAGAACCCATCGCTGACGGTGCTGGTCTCCGTGGGCGGATGGTTGTGGTCGGGCAACTTCTCCGACGCCGTCCAGACGGATGAGAGCCGAAAGGTGTTCATCGATTCGGTCGTGGACTTTCTGGAGCGCTATGACCTTGACGGGCTGGATATTGACTGGGAGTATCCCGGACAAGTGGGCGCGGGGAACCGCTTCCGGCCCGAGGACAAGCAGAACTACACGCTGGTGCTGAAGGAGCTGCGCGAGCGCTTCAACCGGGAGCAGAAGAAGCTGCATCGGCGGCTCTATCTCTCGGTCGCGGCCGGGTCGCAGACCAGCTTTCTGGACCACACCGAAATGCGCGCAGTGGCGCGATACGTCGGTACGGTGAACCTGATGTGCTACGACTACTACGAGCCTGACGACAGCGCGATCACCGGCATGAACGCGCCGCTGTTCACCGACTCTGCGGATCCGAAGCGGGTCTCCGCCGACCGCTCGGTGCGGGAGTATGAGCAGGCCGGTGTTCCCGCCGGGAAGATCGTGCTGGGAGTCCCGTTTTACGGCCACGAATGGGGCGAGGTTCCGGCGCAGAATCACGGCCTTTACCAGCCGGGCAAGCCGGTTCCAGGGGCCTTTGCCAGCTACGGCAACATCACGGCAACCATGCTCAGCGCCGCTGGCGCGGATAAAGGATACGTCCGGTACTGGAATGCGGCGGCACAGGTTCCGTATCTGTACAGCGCCGGGACGCGGGTGTTTGTCTCCTACGACGATCCGGAGTCGATGGCGCTGAAGGCCCGATATGCGCTGCGGCATCACCTGGCCGGGGTGATGTTCTGGACCTACGAGAGCGACCCATCGGGCGCGCTTCTGGATGCGATCGACGGCGTGCTGTTCCATCCGGAAGCCGCGACTCGATAGAAGAGCGCGGCGGCGGCGGGCACCCTTCAGCCGTGCATGCGGCGCTCTTCGCCAGCTTCGAGGCGGTGTTCGCTGTCGGCGCCGCGGCGGTCGCGCGAGCTTTTGCGGCGGTCGGGAATGCAGGTATTGTCCGGCAGGATAATCATCCGCGGAGTCCTCCGGATTTCAGTGGGACCGGGCCTGGAAGTCGTCTCGGAGTGGCCGCTCCCGTGGGGGCGCAGGCGCTCCACCCCGTCGGTCAACAGCTTGTTGAGCACCGGGATATTGGCGCGCTGCATTTCGACGAAGTCCACGCCAGTGGCGGTGAGGGTGAAGTCGGCGTTGTCGGCCCTGGTGATGTAGCCCTTTTTCTGGAGATACCAGGTGGTGAAGTCGAGGTAGTCGCGTGGGAAGCCCATGCGGTTCTCCAGATCCGTCAGCGAAACTTCCGGGTAGAGCGGGTTGGCGCGGCGCTTGAAGTAGAGCACGGCCAGCACGGCGAGGCGGCGGTTGAGCTCGCCGGCCACGCTGTCCATGAAGTCGATGGAACTGGAGAGCGGCGGCGGCTGGGCGGCTTCGGTCTCGCGGTTCGTGTCGTACTCGACGCGGCGGTCGGGATCGGAGAGGGTCTCGTAGGCGGCCGAGAGGGTTGAGAAGGTCTCCGCATCGCCGGACTCCGGGTTGTCCGGATGAAAGCGGCTGGCGAGGAAGCGATAGACGCGGTGGATGGTGTCCTGGTCGGCGCGGGGACTGATCTGCAGGAACTCGTAAAAATCAATGGCGCTCTTACTTGACATAAGCTCTCTATCCCCTTATCGTCCGCGCGCGCGGTTTCGCGAGCACGGCTTTGCAACATACATCAGGGGAAGGAGGCCGATGGGCCTTTTGGAGGGGGAAGGCCTGAATTGTAGCATCTGGTTGCGGGAGATCCTACAGAATTTTCAGAAAAGTTGTGGACTGGCCTCGAGCTTTCTCCTCACATTCTTCAAAATCTTCAAAAAAAATTGAATTGATCCTGAAAACAAAGGGGTTATAAAATTTGATCCTGAAAACAAAGGAGTTACAAGATCGATCCTGAAAACAAAAGGGTTAGCTCCGTTTCCCCGGTAGGGGGGCCGTCGTTCGGGAGCAGCGAAACCACAGATGCGCTTCGGTAGGCTTAAGGGCGGGTTCTTCGCTGCAGGGCGGGTTCTTCGCTGCGCTCAATATGACGTTCCCTTTGCATTTGTTCAAAAAAGTTATGTTGATCCTGAAAACAAAGGACTTAGTAAATTTGATCCTGAAAACAAAGGAGTTAGCAGGATAGATCCTGAAAATAAAAGGGTTAGCTCCATTTCCCCGGTAGGGCCGTCGTTCGGAGCAACAAAACCACAGATGCGCTTCGGTAGGATCAAGGGCGGGTTCTTCGCTGCGCTCAACATGACGTTCCGTGGATTTGTTCAAAAAAAGTGTATTGATCCTGAAAACAAATGGGTTAGGAAATTTGATCCTGAAAACAAAGGAGTTAGCAGTTTGATCTTGAAAACACAGGGTATAGGTTGAATTCTCCCATCGATTGGTTGGGTCAGGGTTCGGCGGAAAAAGCAAAAAACGCGGCTTTTGGGCTGCGCCTTGCGGATGAATGAATTTTCTAACCTTCTTTTATTTTAACAGGTTGGGGAAAATCAAATGCATTTAGAAGTTATTGATAAGAATCAATTTAAGTAGGTTGCCTCTTGACAGGTTTGGGGGTGAACCCCTTTTTGTTGAGACGAGACAGGCAAAGTGCAGGTCCCTCCACTGTGCTCGCTACGCTCGGGATGACAAGCGTGGGAGGGGGAGCCAGGACAAGCGAAGCGCAGGCGGCAGGTTCGCGAGGGTTTGGGCGGTGTCTTACAATGGCCTTTGCCTTTTGAGACTGAGCGTCGGGTTTTCCGGAAGATTCTGATTGCGAATCGCGGCGAGATTGCGCTGCGAATTGCGCGGGCGTGCCGGGAAATGGGAATTTCTCCGGTGGCGGTCTACTCGGACGCGGACCGGGCGGCGC
>JBAUHD010000473.1:0-11871 GCA_049680085.1 Acidobacteriaceae bacterium | reverse complement strand
CAGCAATCAGCATTTCAGAGGAAACCGCCGCGGCGCGCCGGCGTTCGTCTCCCGAGCAGCTTTCGCGTAAACTTGAGTCGTCCCCGAGAATCTAATTCGCTGAAAACTTGTCCCAACCGCATCGAAGTAGAAAATTATATGAGCGCCACCGCAACGGAACCCACAACCGCCGCGCCCGTCACGCCGCAGCGAATCATGCAAATGGCCTGGGGCTACTCCGCCCCCCTGATTCTCGAGGCCGCCATCCGGAACAAGGTTTTCGATACTCTTGACTCCGGCCCCAAAACCGTCGAAGAGGTTCACGCCGCCTCCGGGGCATCGATCCGCGGCCTGAGCGCCATTATGAACGCGCTCTGCGGATTTGAGTTTCTCGACAAGGACGCTCAGGGCCGCTACTCGCTCACTCCGGAAAGCTCAGCGTTCCTGGTGAGCACCAAGCCCAGCTTCGTGGGCGGCATCATTGCGCACACCAGCGACATCCTCCCCAAATGGCTCCAGATTGAGGAAATCGTCCGCACCGGCAAGCCTGCTGCCGCGGTGAATGAGCAGGACACTGGCGCCGCGTTCTTTGAAAAGCTCGTGCCTAACATTTTCAACATGAGCTATCCCGCCGCGCAGACGCTGGCTGCGCATCTGCGCCTGGGCAAAGCGAACGCGCTCGACCTCGCCACCGGCTCCGGAGTGTGGGGCATCGCGCTCGCGCAGAGCAGCCCGGAGGTCCGCGTCAGCGTGGTCGATTGGCCCAGCGTGCTCGAAATCACAAAGAAAATCGCCGCCAAACACGGCGTGGAAGACCGCTTCAGCTACATCCCCGGCGACCTGCTCGCGGTGAGCTTCGGTAGCGGATACAACGTCGCCACGCTCGGTCATATCCTGCACAGCGAAGGCGCGGAGCGCGGACGCGAGCTGCTGAAGAGGACCTTCGCCGCCCTCGCACCGGCAGGAACCATCGCCATCGCGGAATTTCTCGTCAACCAGGACCGCAAAGGCCCGGTCAGCGGACTCATCTTCAACGTGAATATGCTGGTGAACACCGAAAACGGCGCTACTTACAGCTTTGAAGAAATCAGCGAATGGCTCCGCGCCGTGGGCTTCACCAATCCCCGCCTGCTCGAATCTCCCGGCCCTTCGCCGTTGGTTCTGGCGACCAAGCCGTAAGCCAAACCAAAACAGCAAACCCGCGTCCGATTCGGGCGTGGGTTTGCTATTGAAGCAGAGGCACGGCTAATCCTCGTATACCTCGCTCCGATGCCCGACCCTGAGTACAAGCACCACCACGCGCTCGTCCTCCAAGCGGCAAATCAACCGGTAATCTCCAACACGGTATCTCCAAAGCCCGGCCAGGTTTTGGCGAAGCGGCTTTCCAAACGAGCGCGGATCGCCGCCTACGGCAATCCGCGTCCGCAGATACTTGAGAATTTGTCGTTGAACTTCAGGAGCCAATTTCCGCAACTCGCGCCGGGCGCGGTGGTCAAACTCAATCTTCCAGATCAAGCCCGCGCTCCAGCTCTTCAAGCGTCCATCGCTTCTCCGGATGCTCCAGCCGATAGAGCGCGATGTAGGTGTCCTCGATATCCTCTAACTGCGCTTCGAGGGCCTTCCGCACGTAATAGCTTTTTGGGCGTCCTGTTACTTGGGACAAATGATCCAGGCGCGCTTCCATTTCTACCGGAATGCGAACAGCAAGCATATCCACCCCTTGCGTATAACTTGTAATACAAGTATAGCACCAAAGAAGTGCTACTTAATCCAACGCCTCCGGCTCAATCCCGATTCCCGTCTCGCCCGCGGCCTTCTTCTCCCAGTACTTCCGCACCCAGGCGTCGAAGGACTTGCCCGCCGCCGTGTCGCGCCCGGAAAAGGCCAGCGCGGCAATCTCGGAATACGCCACCGACACCTTCACCCGCTCATTCGATGGAATGATTCGCACGCAGGAGTCGGCCAGCGTCGCCCCGGTGCGCCGGTCGAAGGCGTAGCCCTGAATCTCGCGCCCATCTTTCAACGTAAGCGTCACGTCGCCGCGATAGTCGAAAGCCTTTTCCAGAGCGGCCTTGATTTCCTCGTCCGACGCCAGCGCCGGAATCCAGCCCTCAAGCTCTTCCCGCTCGCGGCCCGCCGCTACTTCCAACGCATCAGGATTCATACCGTAGCCTTTTCTTTCTCAGCAGTTGCGGTCTCAATCTGAACCACAGGATTAAAACTATGCACCGGCTTCGCAGGCTCGTTCAGCAGGTTCAGCGCGCCCCGGTCCGGATAGCGCCCGAACATCGTGGCTTTCGCCGTGTCATACAGCCCCTTCAGCGACCCGAAGGTGTAGTCCACACCCGAGGCCTCGTAGCCGGAATGCACCATGCAGTTGGCGCATTTCGGATTGCCGCTTTCGGTGCCGTAATTTCCCCACTCGGTCGCCTCCATCAGTTCCTTGAAGGTATCGGCGTAGCCATCCTGCAGCAGATAGCACGGCTTCTGCCAGCCGAAAATGCTGTAGGTCGGCATCCCCCAGGGGGTGCATTTGAACTCCCGCCGCCCCATCAAAAATTCCATGTACATGGGCGAGGCGTTGAACTTCCAGGTCTTCTTCCGGTTCGATAAAATCGCGCGGAAGAGCCGCCGCGAACGCGCCCGCCCCAGAAAATGCTTCTGGTCGGGAGCCTTCTCATAGGTGTAGCCCGGAGCCACCATCATGCTTTCGACGCCGAGCACCATCATCTCGTCGAAAAACGCCCGAATCGAGGTGGGGTCGGCGCCGTCAAACAGCGTCGTATTCGTGGTGACACGAAAACCCGCCGCCACCGCCGCCCGAATCCCCTCCGTCGCAATGTCGTACCCGCCCTCGCGGCAAACGGAAAAATCATGATGCTCGCGCTGGCCGTCCACATGGACGGAAAATGAGAAATACTTACTGGGCTTGAAAAGATGAAGTTTCTCTTTAAGGAGCAGCGCGTTGGTGCACATATAGATGTACTTTTTGCGCGCGATCAGCCCCGCCACAATCTCCGGCATCTGCGGATGCAGCAGCGGCTCTCCGCCCGGAATCGCCACCATCGGCGTTCCCGATTCCTCGACCGCGTGGAAGCATTGCTCCGGGGTCAGTTCCTGCTTCAGAATGTGCCCCGGGTATTGAATCTTGCCGCAGCCCGCGCACGCCAGGTTGCAGCGAAACAGCGGCTCCAGCATTGTGACCAGCGGATACCGCTTTCTGCCCTTCATCTTCTGGCCCAACACGTAAGTGGCAACCGTCCACGCCTGCGATATCGGTACAGCCATGCGGAAACTCCTTATACTGCCTGTTCGGTCCTGCCTGCTCGCCTGGAACGCTGAATGGAGCGGTTGGAATGAAACCGTTAAGTGAGATGACGTACGCCGGGGAAAGCACCCCGTCCTTCCATTGTACGAAAAAAGCCGCTGTCTGCTGAGCAGGAAATCAAGGCCCGTGCATCGATTCGACGAGATTCACAACAGTAGGTTCAGTTGGCGGGAAACAGCGAGTTGCAGTTCATCGCCGCTTCGGGTGCAGTGACGTTGGAAATCCGGCTCAGCGCCGGCTTCTGCCCGGTGAGGACGGATTCGGATGGGACAACTGCCTTGCGCCAAATGTACACTGATGCGTTTTTCGCATAACATGACAAAACGTCACATCCCCTGATCGCGGAACAATTATGACTGGCCTTCCCTCCATCGCATGTCTTCAGGCGTTCGAGTGTGTCGCTCGGCGCGGCAGCGTCACCCGCGCCGCGCTGGAGCTGAACCTCACGCAAAGCGCGGTAAGCCGGCAGATTCGCCAGCTCGAAGATCTGCTCGATGTCCCCCTGTTCAAGCGCGTCCGGCAGCGCGTACTGCTGACCGACGCCGGCAAACTCTACCTCAACGAAGTCGCCCAGATCATGACCAGCCTCCGGGACGCGACCAGCCGCATGATGGCTTGCGGCGGAAACAGCGGACTGCTCAATCTCGCGGTTCTGCCCACCTTCGCCACGCGTTGGCTCATGCCTCGCCTGCCCGATTTTCTGCACAAGCATCCCGGCGTGACCATTAACTTTGCGACGCGATTGGTTCCTTTCGACTTCGCTAAACAGCCTTTCGACGCCGCAATCCACTATGGCCAGCCCAACTGGCCGGACACGGTCGCGCATCATCTGCTCGACGAAGAGACCGCTCCCGTCTGCAGCCCCCGCCTGCTTTCCGCCCTCCGCATTCGCAAGCCTGCTGACCTGTCGCGAGCGGTTCTGCTGCATCAGACCACCCGCGCCGAAGCCTGGGAGGAGTGGTTGCAGGTCGCCGGCGCCGCCGATATCCATCCCCTGCGCGGACCACGATTCGAGCAGTTCGCCATGATTGCGCAGGCCGCGGTCTGCGATCTCGGCGTTGCGCTGCTGCCCACCCTGCTCATCGAAGAGGAACTCGCCTCCGGCAAGCTTGTTGTCTTGTTTGATCGCCCCATCCGGAGCGCGAATTCGTACCATCTTGTGGTTCCGGAAACAAAATCCGCCTCGCTTGTCACCGCCGCATTTACGCAATGGATCGTCGAGAAAGGACGCCAGAGCAATCATGAACTAACCCATACTCATTCCAAAAATTCATGACTTGTTGAAAATATATTGGTATCTCGCCGCTGCCGCGGAATGCTAAAGTGCGGGCGTCAATCGAAAAACGCGCGGCGGAATGTGAACCGCTCAGCCACGCGGCTGGGTTGGTACAATCTTCCCAGAAACTCAGAAACATGGGCCATGCCGGAACTTGGCGCGGTCCGAAAACTAACGAAGCGTGGTGGCGTCTTCCGCCGGGCGTTTTTGCCGCGACACGGAAGCCTCCCGCCACGATTGATGTATCTAACGGAGGCTCCATGTCAGGCAGGGCAATCGCCAGAATCCTTGTGTGCGGTTTTGTAATTTGTGCATCTCTTCCCCTGGCGATGGCTCAGGCGACCACTTCGTTGAACGGGCGGGTTTCCGACCCCGCCGGCGCGGTAATTCCCGGCGCGCATATCACGCTGGATCGTGTCGGGACCAACGCCACGCGCACCACGGAATCCAACACCAGCGGCCAGTACACATTCTCGCAATTGGCTCCGGGCGTGTACAACCTCAAAGTGGCGTATGAAGGCTTTGCCACCTCGGAGCAGCGCGACATCACGCTGCTGGTGAGCCAGCCCGCAACCATCGACGTGACGCTGACCGTTGCCACGGTCAGTTCGCAGGTGACTGTTACTTCCAATATCCAGCCCGTCCTGAATACGACGGACGCGACCCTGGGTAACGCCTTTGACAGCCGCCAGATTCAGCAGCTCCCCAGTGAAGCCCGCAACGTTCCCGATCTGTTGAGCCTGCAGCCGGGGGTTACGTTCATGGGCCGCACAGACGATAATCCCGGCACTCAGGCGGTGGGCAATAATGGAGGCGATTCGCGCTCGGGCTCAGTCAATGGCGGACGCTCCGACCAGGCGAATATCACGCTGGACGGCATCGGCGTCAATGACATCAATAGCGGATACGCCTTCACCAGCGTGCTGCGCATGCCCCAGGACGCCATCGGCGAGTTCCGCGTGACCACCAGCAATCCGAATGCGGCCGAGGGCCGCTCGTCTGGAGCGCAGGTGGCCCTGGTCACCCGCAGCGGCTCCAACCAGTTCCACGGCGCCGTCTACATTTACAACCGCAATAATCTTTTCCACGCGAACGATTTCTTCAACAAGCAGACGCAGGCTGCGGAAGGGTTGCCCAATCGCCCGCTCAAGCTCATCCGCAACACGTTTGGCGCGGCGGTAGGCGGCCCCCTTGTGAAGAACAAGGCCTTCTTCTTCGCCAATTATGAAGGGCGCCGCGACACGCAGGGCTTCAGTTCCAACGGCGACACCGTGCCCAACGCCAACTTTCGTAATGGCTTGCTGACCTACGTTTGCGCATCCGCGGAAGAATGCCCCAACGCGGGAAACACCTACACGCTGACTCCGGCTGACATCCAGAGCATGGACCCCCAGGGAATTGGCGTGAACCCGAATGTGTTGACCTACATGAGCAAATACCCGGTGGCCAACAATCCTTCCGCGGGCGACGGTCTTAACACTGAAGGCTTCAGCTTCCCCTATAATGTGAAGCGCAGGTACGACACTTACGTGGTCCGTCTTGACTGGAACCTCTCTCCGCGCAATACCCTGTTTTGGCGCGGCAACCTGCAGGGTGACAATGAACCGGGCGGGCCGCAGTTTCCAGGACAGCCTGGCAGCAACACCACGCTGACCAACAGCAGAGGTTTCGCGGCTGGATATACGCTGCTGCTGACCAATAGCCTGGTCAATAATCTTGAACTGGGCCTTACCCGTCAGGGAGTCGCAGACTCTGGAACGCTGAATGGGTCCTACACCACGCTTCAGGGATTTACCTCGCTTGCCGCCAACTCCTCCTCCGATTGGACGATCACTCCCGTCTGGGACCTGGTCGACAATCTCTCCTGGAACAAGCACAATCACAATCTCCAATTCGGCACCAATATTCGCTTCATCACCAATAACTACGCGAGCAACTCGCTGTCGTACTCCAATGCTTCCGGTACTTACCAATATCTCAATCCCGGAACCATTGCCGGCAGCGGCGGCCCGTTTGATCCGGCGGCCTACAACTTCCCGGCGGTAGACAATCCCAGTCGCGGACTTTATAACTCCGCGCTCATGGGTCTGGTCGGCGTCATCAACGTTGGCAACGTCACCTACAACAGCACGAAGGACGGCGGAACGCTGCCCGTGGGCGCCTTTGTCAAACGCAACTTCCGTTGGAACGAGTCCGAGTTCTACGCACAGGACACATGGAACGCCACTCCCAACTTTACCGTTAGCTACGGGCTGCGCTATGAGTATCTCCAGGTTCCCGCCGAAACCACAGGAACCCAGGTCGGCGTCTGCCGCGTGGTCGGCACCGACTGCGCGCCGGGCAATTTTTCCCTCACGGATTGGGTGAACAACAGCGCGCAACTGGCCGCGTCAGGACAAGCCGCCAGCGGCGCGGGCGACCTCGGCTTCCCGCTGAATGGCCGCTACAACGGCAAGCCGGATTATTGGTCCGCGGGCAAGGGACACATCTCCCCGCGCCTGGCGATCGCCTGGTCGCCTCGGCCCTCTTCCGGGTTTTTCTACAAAATTTTCGGCAACGGCAAAAGCAGCATCCGCGCCGGCTATGCCCTCATCTATGACCATTTCGGAGCAGCCATCACCGATCAGTTCGACGGCTCCGGTTCCTATGGGCTTTCGACCAGTCTCCAGACCAGCGCCGGAGTGCTGAAGATCGCCAATGCTCCCCGATTCACCGACGCCAACACCGTGCCGCAGAGCTTGCTTCCGCCGCCGCCGACCATTGGATTTCCGGGCATCCCGGTGGAAAGCGGCCCGACCAGCGGCGCTATTTACTGGTCAGAAGATTCCGCCATCAAGAACCCCTATTCGCACGTACTTGATTTTTCCATTACACGCGAAATCAGCAATGGGTCTTCTTTGGAAGTGAATTACGTGGGACGAATCGCGCATCACCTGCTTGAGCAGGAAGATGTCGCCATGCCCACCAACCTCACCGCCGCCGGAACCAACTACTTTGCGGCTGCAAAGCAAATGGCCATCCTGACCCGCGCCGGCACCGATGTCAGCGCCATCCAGCCCATCCCCTACTGGGAAACGCTCTTTGGCGCTCTGGCCGGCCAGGACATTGGTTACGGCCCGGGGCTTTCGGCAACGCAGAATATGTACGAGATTTACAGCAACAACCTCTACAACGAAGCCAACGCTCTTTACGCCATTGATATGCCGGACGCCGCCACCGGCCAGGGCATCAACCCCAACGGCGCATATCCATCAAATCGCTTTTACCACAACCAGTTCTCCGCGCTTTACGCCTGGAGGTCCATCGGCAACTCCAACTTCAACGCCCTACAGGTCGTTTATCGGCAGCGCTTCGGCCTCGGCATTCAGGGCGACTTCAACTACAGCTTCTCCAAGTCGCTCGACGACACTTCGCAGGCCGAGCGGCTCGGCACTTCCGGGTCCACCAATTACGCGCAGATATTCAACACCTGGGCGCCACATCAACTCTATGGAGTTTCTGATTTTGACCTGCGTCATCAACTGAACGGGAATTACATCTGGGACCTCCCCATCGGACGCGGACAGCGTTACGCATCGGGGGTGGGCCGGCTCGCGGATGAGGTCATCGGCGGATGGCAAACCACCGGCATTGTTCGCTGGACGAGCGGCTTCCCCTTCCCTGTCAACAACGGCGCCAACTTCCCAACCAACTATGACATTCAGGGATTTGCCACGCAGGTCGGCAAAATTCCCTCCGGTCGTGGAAAGCTTCAGCAGAGGTTCAAGGACCCGGCGGCGGCGTTTGCCGCGTTTGACTTCAGCCTGCCGGGAAGTTCGGGAACCAGAAATCCGCTGCGCGGCGATGGCTACTTTGACTGGGATGCCGGTGTCGGGAAGACCTTCCCCATCAAGGAAAGCCTGAAGCTGAAGGCCGGCATCGAAATGTTCAACATCACCAACAGCGTTCGGTTTGATGCTCACTCGGTCTCCGCCAACATGGACAACCCTAATAATTTTGGCAACGCGACCGTTACCATGACTAACCCTCGCCTCGCGCAGTTCTACGCGCGCTTCGAGTTCTAGCTTCCGACAAACGGTTCACATTTGCAGCGATTCAGGGCCTCTCATGAGGCCCTGAACTTTTAGCGCCGTTCACAGGCCCTGAACAGCAGCCGTCAGCGGCTGTCGCTCGCGGAATCTTCCAACTGGAACTGCGTCGTGCGCATTTCCTTTTCCTTCTGCGCATTTCGCAGCGCCAGCAGGCGTTTGGTCAGAGAAGGAATCTCGCCGCGCCTGCTGGTTTTTCGCAATGCCAGAATCAGCCGGTAGAGCGCTTCCTGATTCTCCGGGTCGATTTTCAAAGCCGCCTCGCACTGCTCCACGGCAACGTCGGTTTTTCCCGCGCGCAAATACAGGTTGGCAAGAATTCCCCGAGCCACCGTCAGGCTGGGATCCAGTCGCACCGCGTTCTTTGCGGCGCGCAGTTCCTCTTCGTACTCCGCGCTGCCTGGATCGGCGCCGCGCTGCGCCAGCGTCTCGGCTAGCAAATATTGATCGTAGGCGTTGCCAGGATGCAGCTGGACCTGTTGCCTGAACTTGGCCAGACTTCCGGAGAAATCGTGCCGCTGCGCTTCCGTGATCCCCTCCGCGGTTCCCGCGAATGAGAGCCGCGGATCAAGCCGGTTCGCGATCCCGAAGTCGTCCATCGCCTTGTCATAGCTCCCAAGCTGCGCATACAGCGCGCCGCGGGCAAGATAAAGCTGCGCCGACTTGGGCATGCGCGCCAGGCCGGAGTTAAGCATGTCGATGCCCACCTGGTAAGACTTGTGATTGCTCGACAATGTAGCAAAGCTAAGATACGCGCCGCTTTCCAAAGGGTGGGCAAGAATCGCCTGGCGCAGCAGCGCCACCGCGTGGGGCGTATCGTTGCTGGCCTCGGCAATATCGGCGGCCAGCGTCAGCGCGTTCTCGTCCGTAGAATCCGGCTGGATGTCAGGAGCCAGCGTCTTCAGCGCCTCGTCATGGCGCTTCGCGTCCAGCAACGCCAGCGCCAGGTTGTAGCGCGCGCCCCGGTCCTGAGGCGCGAGGGCAGACGCGCTCTGAAACACGCTGACAGCATCCTCACCGCGCCCCAGCCGTGACAGGCACACGCCATACTCAGAAAGCGGGAGCAGCCGCTGGTCTACCAGGGGCCGCGCGCGCTCGAAATAGGTGGTGGCATTCTTGCAGTCCCCGCGCTTGTAGAGCGTCATGGCCAGCATGACGTTGGCCGTGGCATCGCCGGGACGCACCGCCAAAACCCGACGCAGCAAGTCCTCCGCATTCTTGCCGCCGCTGTCAAACTCCGCCTGCGCGGCTCCCTCCAGCGCGGGTAGAAAATCCGGCCTGAGCAGCAGCGCCTTTTGATAGGCCTCGTCCGCGAGCTTCGACTTGTGCGCGCCGGCGTAGGCCATGCCTTCCAGCGTCCAGACGCGGAAGTCATCCGGATGCGCGACAAGCGCGGCGTGCGAAAGCTCCACTGCATGATCGAATGCCCGCGCTCGCAGCGCGTTTTCAATTTCAACAATCGAGGATGGGAGGACCGGCGAGGCGCTCTGCGCAGCCAAGGGCGGCAGTCCCGGCGCGCAAACCGCGCTGGCAACGCATATCACTCCCGCAACACGGCGCGCTAAAAACCAATTACGACCCATGGATGAACCAACACGAACAACTCAAATCTAAACGCAACGCGGGCTGGCGCGCCAGCCCGCGTTGCTCTCTCGAAAAGCTCAGAACGATATTTTGGCTCCAAGCTGCCCCTGCCGAGGAGTCTGCGTGCTCGTGGACGTTCCAAACGAAGAGCCGTCCTGCGCGTTCGGGTCCACGCCGTTCAGGTTCACCCGATTGAACACATTGAAGAAGTCCACGCGCAGTTCCAGCTTTACGCCTTCCGCGATATTCGTGATCTTCTTTACCGTTCCGTCCACCTCGGCGTATCCCGGGTTGCGGAACTGGTTGATTTTCTCGTTGCCTTCCTCTCCAAGAGCGGGGAAGGAAAACGGACCGCAGCCGTCGAGGTTGGTTCCCGCGCACTGTGGGAACACTCCCTTTTTATAGCTGGCCCTGCTCCTCGATATTTTGTACGAGGAGACGTTGGGCAGATCGGAGTTGTATCCATCCGCGTTAAAGTCTCCGCTGTCCGGTGCGAACTGGAGATTGCCGCTTACGTCCTTCACCACCTTCAGCGGCGCGCCGGAAACCACGGTAAACGGCAGCCCGGACTGCAACACCACGAGGGAAGAAATCCCCCATCCCGAAGTCAGCCTTCCCAGAAAACCGGAGCGACTGCTTGAAGGCAGCTCATAGCTCGCGCCCAGCGAGAAGCGATTGCGCACATCCCAGTTGGAAGGCCCGTAGAACGTGCTCAGCGGAGACTCAATCGGATAATTTCCGCTCGACAGCGCGCCCGAGTTGTCTTTGGAACTCGCGCGAGTATAGGAAGCGGTTACGAATCCCCTCTCCGCAAAGCGGCCTTTCAATGCCAGAATCAAAGCCGAGTAATTCGACCACGGCCCGTTGTACGTATAGTTGATGGTTCCGAAGCTGGAGTTCAAGCGCGTCTGCGTGCCCGCGCAGGTGGCCTGCTGTCCCTGGCCCCCCGTCAAAGGGGTGCAAGTGAGATGGTCCAGCAGATCGCCCGCATACACATTCACATCGCCCGAAAATGAATTCCCGAACGCGGTTCCGCCGCCGTACTGCAAGTCGCCCGAGTGCTGGCCCACATAGCCCACGCTGGCCACCATGCTGTTGCTGAGCTGCCGCTCCAGCGTCACGGACCAGGTATTGGTATAGGGCGACTTCAGCTTGCCATCCACGCCGCCCACCGCGATCTGCTGCCCCGGAATGCCGCCCTTCGCATCGAGCGGCGTCCCCTGGAATGCGGGGTAAGGAAATCCAAAAGGATAAGTGTTCGAGGTGCCATAGCCGAAGATCGGAGGTGCGGTGGAACCATCGTTCAGGAACGTCGGCAAAACGAATCCGGGAGGATTCCCCTTCAGATTGTTTTCCGCATTGCCCAGCGTCACCCAGTCGCGGTAGATACCGTAGCCGCCGCGCAGCACCCATTTGCCGCTGCCCGTCGGGTCCCACGCAACACCCACGCGCGGGCTGAATATCCAGTTCATGTCGCTGTCATACACGTGGCTTTGCACGGTGTTGGCTCCGTTGGCCACCTGTTCGGCCATCGTCGAGCCGCTGCCCAGGTGCCAATTCGCAAGCGGCGTGCCCGCAACCGGATACGGATTGCCGAAGTTGTCGTAGCGAATGCC
>JBAUHD010000472.1:0-1643 GCA_049680085.1 Acidobacteriaceae bacterium | reverse complement strand
GGTCGGCGTAGTCGCCTCCGGCGGAGAGGGCTTCGCCAAGGCAGCGCTCAAGGAGCCGCTCGGTGATTCCGAATTTGTCGAAGAAATATTTTTTGTGGTCGCGTGGGTTTGGCGGCGGATTCGTCATGATGTTCCTGGCTATTGGATGAGGCTGGTTTGATTTTAGGCTCAGCGGCGATTCTTCCCATGTTGCTCCGCCGGAGATCGACGGCTCTCATCTCATCCGGCGATTGACAGCGCTCGCGGCGCTCGTTACGCTTGGGCGTGCCTATCAACGTTAATAACTGCCGCATTCTGCCGACGCGGGCCGTGAATGGAAATTTCGGCGCCGCAATCCCTTCCGTCGCAGGGGCCAATGCCAACCATCGCGTCGTAACCGCCGCAACCTCTCGCGTGACCCTGGCGCCTCTGCTCGACCCCGTCACGGGAATTACCAGCCTGGGTCCGGCGATCGACGCCAACGGCGACACCTTCTTCCTTCCTTATGCCTGGGACACAATTTACTCGATAGAACTTCCCGCGCCCGCGGCGGCCACTGCCGCCGGTACGACATCGTTCCTGACCGCGGACATGTCCGGCTGCAAGATTTTTGTTGATCCCATTGCGGGCGGCAATGGCGCAGTGGTTGTGTATCACTCGAATAACGTGGGCAATCCTCCACCTCTGGGCAGCCTTCCGAACGTTGAGACGGGACCTTGCACGGCGTTTCTCGACAATCTCCACAACCAGGCGCGGGCCTATTACCAGGCAGCTCCCCGGAATTTGAACCTGCCCCTCGCGGGATCGGCGTCGATTGCCAAGCCGGCTTACAACCTGCCGGCGACCGTTGAGGTGCAGCGGAAGCAGGGTCAGCACCGCGCCAATGTTGTTTTCGCCGGCGGCACCATGGTCTTTGGAGTCGTCAATAATGCCAAGTGGGATTTCTACTGGGAAACTTGGGGCTCCACGGATTATGACCGCCCGAAGTTCGCGCCCAAGGGTTGGGTCAAGGGGCTCCATCACGCCGCGATGCAAGGCCAGAACTTTCGCGTCTTAGGTTCGGGACTGTTCTTTTAGCGGCCACCCTACGCGACCTCGCACCGGCGGACGTGGCGCGTTTTACCGGGGCGTGCTATGACTCAGGTATGACGAATTCAACGATTGATCCTCGCTATCCGATTGGCGGCCCGCCTCGCGCCGAAGCAGTGGATTCGGCGCAGATTTCTCACTACATTGCCGGGATTGCGGCACTGCCGGAAAACCTGCGCTCGGCGGTGGACGGGCTGAGCGCCGAACAACTGGATACTCCGTATCGTGAAGGCGGATGGACGGTGCGGCAGGTGGTGCACCACGTCGCCGACAGCCATATGCAGGCGTATGGACGCATGAGGCTGGCGCTGACGGAAGACTGGCCGGTGATCGCGCCGTACAACGAAAAGCTGTGGGCGGAACTGGAGGACGCTCGGACGCTTCCGGTGGAGGTTTCGCTGGAGATTCTGGCTCCTCTGCATCGGCGGTGGGTGGCGCTGCTGAAGTCGTTGACAGGCGCGGACTGGGAACGCGGGTACACGCATCCGGAGCGGGGGCGCGTGACGCTGCTGGCCGCGGCGGCGACTTATGAATGGCACTCGCGGCACCATGTGGCGCACGTGATGGAGTTACGA
>JBAUHD010000471.1:0-2088 GCA_049680085.1 Acidobacteriaceae bacterium | reverse complement strand
GCGAGGAAATGGCCGAGGACTTCGGTGGGCATTTCGTAGGTGGTGCCCGGCTTTTTGACCTTCACGGCGTAGTCGCGGAAGTCGGGGATCTCAAGCGGCTTGCGGAGGAGGCCTCCGTTGGCGTGCGGGTTGGCGCTCATGCGGCGCTTGCCCTGCGGAGCGATGGCCTTGAGTTTTTCGACGGGCGCGCCCTGCTTGTCGAATAGCTCTTCGGGCTTATAGCTGCGCAGCCATTTTTCAAGCTGCTTGAGGTGGGCGGGGTTGTCGCGCACGTTGGGGATGGGAACCTGATGGGCGCGCCAGAAGTCTTCGACCTTGTGGCCGTCCACTTCTTTGGGACCAGTCCAGCCTTTGGGCGAGCGCAAAATAATCATGGGCCAGCGCGGGTAGTGGTCGCATTTTCCGGCGGCGCGGGCTTTCTTCTGGATGGCGCGGATTTCTTCAACGCAGTGGTCGAGGGTGGCGGCCATCTGCTGATGCATCTTGCGCGGGTCGTCGCCTTCGACGATGTAGGGCGTGTAGCCGTAGCCGCGGAAGAGCAGGTCGAGTTCCTCGGGCGGGATGCGGGCGAGGAGGGTGGGATTGGCGATTTTGTATCCGTTGAGGTGCAGGACGGGGAGGACGGCTCCGTCGTAAACGGGGTTGAGGAATTTGTTGGAGTGCCAGGAAGTGGCGAGCGGGCCGGTTTCGGATTCGCCGTCGCCGACGCAGACGGTGACGATGAGGTCGGGATTGTCGAAGGCCGCTCCGAAACCGTGGGAGAGGCTGTAACCGAGTTCGCCGCCTTCGTGGATGGAGCCAGGAGTTTCGGGCGTGCAGTGGCTGCCGATGCCGCCGGGGAAGGAGAACTGGCGGAAGAACTTGCGGAGGCCGGTTTCGTCCTGGCTTTTGTCGGGATAGATTTCGGTGTAGCTGCCGTCGAGGTAGGCGTTGGAGAGCGTGGCGGGCGCGCCGTGTCCGGGGCCGGAGATGTAGATCATGTCGAGGTCGTATTTGCGGATGACGCGATTGAGGTGGACCCAGAGAAAGCTTTGGCCGGGATCGGAGCCCCAGTGGCCGAGGAGGCGCTGCTTGATGTGTTCGGGGCGAAGCGGCTCGCGGAGGAGGGGATTGTCGTAAAGGTAGATCATGCCGGCGGAGAGGTAGTTGGCGGCGCGCCACCAGGCGTTGAGCTGGTCAAGTTCATCGGAGGAGAGCGGCTGTTGCGTGTTGGGCTGCTTCATCAGGATCTCGTTTCGCGGAATTGGTGATTGAGATGCGAAGTGCGGGGGCGCGGTTCGCGGGGCGGGTGAGAGCTGCGACTTTCCAGTGTAGTCCCGCGGCGGGACGCGTGTTGACGGGGGTTATACAGGTGAATGGAGAAGTTGCGGATGGGGCGCGGCGATTGAGTACAATCATCGCAGTTTCCGGACAGAGTTTCAGCTTGAACCTCAGGGGCTAAAGCCCGCTGTTTTTTGGAGCGGGAATGTACGGGCTGAAGCCCGTACCCGTCAACTGAGACAACGCCTAATTTCCGGACAGAGGAGAAGATTTTGCGGGGGAAGCGTTCGCTTGGATTGGGATTGGCGCTGATGGCGTGCGCGGCGGCGGCGGCGACGGCCCAGGTGCGCTATTCAGCGAACGGGCCGGTGGTGTTGCGCAACGGGGCGGGCTCGGCGGTGTTCACGGTGACGAACGCAGGAGCGGCGGCGGCTCCTCTGGCGCTGAGGACGGGGCCATTCAGTGATGATGCGACGCAGATGCTGGCGGGGTCTTCGGCGAAGGTGACGTTTGCGTGGGATACGGGAGCACCGCTGCCGCTGTCGATTGGTCCGGGAGCGACGCTGCGGATTGTGGCGAGCGTGAGCGGAATGAGCGGGTCGAGCGTGGCGAGCGCTCCGCTGCTGGACGGAGGCGCGCAACTGGGGCGCTTGCAGGTGGTGGAGATTGACGCTCCGCTGGATCTTTCGATTGTGGGGAACGGCGGGTCGGACCAGCGGCTGGTGCTGAGCAAGGGCGACGATGCGGTGGTCCGGGTGAAGAACAATGACGGAGAAGCG
Organism: Acidobacteriaceae bacterium; assembly: GCA_049680085.1. Lineage (GTDB taxonomy): Bacteria > Acidobacteriota > Terriglobia > Terriglobales > Acidobacteriaceae > Silvibacterium. The sequence goes on along the minus strand of JBAUHD010000471.1, from coordinate 49 downwards.
TATCCGCTGGACTGGGCCTTTGAGATAGACGGCAGGACGATCGAGAGCG
>JBAUHD010000470.1:0-3390 GCA_049680085.1 Acidobacteriaceae bacterium | reverse complement strand
TGAAGGTGACGGACCTGCGCGGCATTCCGGTCAGCGAGGTGATGCAGCGGCAGATGGTCTCGGTTCAGGCCTCCATGAACCTGAACGAGTTCGCCGGCATGCTGTCGCCTCATTCGCGGCACGAGGCGTTTCCGGTCTTTGACGGGGATGAACTGCTGGGAGCGGTGGCATTGTGGTCCATGATCCGGATTCCTCCGGAGCGCTGGCAAAAGACCACGGTTGGGGATCTAATCGACCACAGTATTCAGATGGTTGACCAGGATTGCGACGTGTCGGAAGCCGCGCGCCTGCTGCTCAGCGAACATAAGCAGCCCATGCTGCTGGTGGTCTCCCATGACGGGCACATCAAGGGCATCGTCACCAAAACAGATATATTGCAGACGCTGAAGCTTCGGCGGGAAATTCCGCTGGAGTTGACCGCTGCAGCGATTGAATGAGGACCGCCACTCAATTTTGAGGTGAGATGCATGGCAGATTTTCCGGTTTCCGAGCTCGGAAGCGTTCCCGAATCGCAGTCCAACAAGAAGGGACAGTTCGGCGTAGCGCTGGAGCCGGAAGTGGTGAAAATCTGCGCCTGCGCCGTCCTGGTGGGGTTTATTGGCGGGCTGGTGGCGCAGGGGCTGCTTGAGCTCATCTACCTGTTCACCAACATTTTTTATTACGGAAAATTTTCCTTCGCCATCAGCAATCCGGCCTACCACCATCTTGGCTGGTGGGCGATTCCCATTCCTGCGATTGGCGGGTTGCTGGTCGGCATCATGGTCTATTTCTGGGAGCCGACGCTCAAAGGCCACGGCATTCCGGAAGCCATGGAAGCGGTACTGTTCGGCCACAGCCGCATGAGGATTCGCGTCGCCATCCTCAAGCCGCTGGCGACTGCCTTTGCCATCGGCACCGGCGGGCCGTTCGGCGCCGAAGGGCCGATCATTCAAACGGGTGCGGCGATCGGGTCGCTGTTCGGCCAGTCCATCGGACTCTCGCCGTATTATCGCCGCGTGCTGCTTGCCTCAGGCGCCGCCGCGGGCATGGCCGCGACCTTCACCGCGCCGCTGGCCGGCATCCTGGTCGCAATCGAGCTTCTGCTCTTCGAGCTTCGCGCGCGCTCGTTCATTCCGGTGGCGCTGGCCGCTTCAGTGGCTACCGCTGTGCGCATCTTTTTTGTGGGATGGAAGCCGCTGTTCCCCACCCCGGCCTACAAGCTCACCAGCATGAACGAGCTTTGGCTCTTTGCGCTGCTGGGCGTGCTGATGGGAATTGTCGGAATTGCCATGATCCGCGTGCTTTCGTGGCTGGAGGACTTTTTTGATGAGCTGCCGATCAAACGCGCGCTGATCTGGTCGCCGGCCATCGGCGGCCTGATTCTGGGCGGAATCGCGTATTTCTACCCGCAGGTGCTGGGCACCAGCTACGACACCATCCGCGACATGCTGAATGATCGGCTGACGGTGGGCAGCTTGATCGGGATTTCGGTTGCGAAGTTCTGGGCGCTGGTGATTTCGCTGGGATCGGGAACCACGGGCGGGGTTTTCGCTCCATCGCTGGTGGTCGGCGGCGGGCTGGGCGCGGCCTTCGGAATGCTCTTCCACCACATCTTTCCCGCGCTGGTGAGCGACCCGGCTTTTTATGCGCTGGCGGCCATGGCGGCAGTCTTCGGAGGCATCGCGCGCGCGCCGTTCACCAGCATTGTCTTTCTGTTCGAGCTGAGCCACAACCCGAACTCGCTGCTGCCGCTGATTGTGTGCGTGATGATCGCGGACGGGTTTGTGCGGCTCTTCAGCCGCGACTCCATCATGACCATCAAGCTGGTCAAGCGCGGACTAATTGTTTTGCAGGACTACTCGGTTCCGGTGCTGATGCGGGCGCGGATCGACCAGGTGATGCACAAGCAGTTCAGCCAGCTTCAGGCGGACGATGAACTGCGCACGGTCCTGCAGAACTTTGTTCCTGGAGATGTGAATTTCATTCCCGTTGTCGAGAAAAACGGGTCGCTGGCCGGCATTGTGGAACCGCACGACCTGCTGCGGGCCGAGCCTCCAGACCACCACTTCAAAATGCGCGAGATGGCGCGTCGGGATTTCGTCATCGCCTATCCGGGCGAGCTGATCGACCAGGTGCATCGGGACATGATGCTGAAGAACACGGAGAACGTAATCGTGGTGGACCCGGCGAACGCGCGCAAACCGATCGGCAGTGCGCGCGCGAACGACATTCTGCAATTGCGGCGCTGGCTGATGGAGGAGGAGATGCGCGAGGCGCGCACGGCGGACCCGGAGAAGGAATCTCCGGAAAAAGAGCCGGGTGCGCCGAGCTGAGTTTTCTTCCCGGCGAGGGGGCCGCATTCAACGGCGACTCACATCGCCGGAGGACGGCCTGAGCGCATCCAAGTCAGCAGCGCGGGCAATGGCAGGGCGGGTTATCTCAGGGCGAAAACCGTCGCAAAAGCTGGCTGGGCGGTGTGAAGGTTGTGACGGTTTTGCTTTGGGCTGCGTCTAAACCGCGAGAGGACAATGGGTCAGGTTGGGAGAGACCTGCAAGGGGCCGGTGACTTGCATCGTGCCCGGCAGAGATCGATTCACACCGGCCTACTCCCGGCAAGAGGCTTTTGGAATCCGATTTATACTGAAGAATGGACGCCGCCCCCGGACGGCATTTCCCTAACGCGCTACTTGAAGATATGAGGTTAGACCTGAAAATGAAATCTCTTTTAGGGCGGCTCCGCTACCGCCGGCTCGCTTCCACTTTCACGATTCTGGCCACGCTTTCGGCGGGAATTCTTATTGGCTCCGTGGTCGCGCACGGCGTGCATGGCCAGGAAACGAAACAGGCCGCGAAGGTTGATACCTCGGATGCGACTCCGCTCAAAATCCCCGCGCCGCGCGATCTGTCGACCGACTTTACCCGGATCGCCAAAGAAGTGGGCCCGGCGGTGGTCAACATCAGCACCGTGACGCTGCCCAAGGAGCAGCAGCAGCAGCGCCGCCAGCGCGGCTTCAGCTCTTCGCCCTTCGGCCAGCAGCAGGGGCCGGACAATGGCGGCGGGCAGGATCAGAGCCCGAATGGGCCGAATAATTTTCAGGATTTCTTCAACCACTTCTTCGGGGGCGCGCCGCCGGAGGAAGGTGGGCAGGAGCGGGAGTCGCTCGGCTCAGGGTTCATCGTCGATTCGCGCGGCTACATTATCACCAACAACCACGTGATTGATAAAGCCGACAAAATCTGGGTCCGGCTTTCGACCGACCCCAATAATGGATTCATGCAGGGGCGGCCGGCGACGGTGGTCGGCGTTGACAAGGCGACGGACATCGCGGTGCTGAAGATCAAGACCGACCATCCGCTGCCGACCGTGAAGATGGGCAACTCCGAGGGCGCGCAGGTGGGCGACTGGGTCAT
>JBAUHD010000469.1:0-24128 GCA_049680085.1 Acidobacteriaceae bacterium | reverse complement strand
CTCATGCAACAGGCGGGGCTTCCCACGGACTGGAAGCAGGACAACACCTCTGTCTCCGCCCGCAACGTCATCCGCGGCATCCACTACCAGCTCACGCAGCCGCAGGGAAAGCTCGTCCGCGTCACTTACGGAACCGTTTTTGATGTAGCCGTCGATCTGCGCCGCGCTTCGCTAACCTTCGGCAGGCACATCGCCGTCGAGCTGTCGGAAGAAAACGCGGCAATGCTCTGGATCCCTCCCGGCTTCGGCCACGGCTTCGCCGTCCTCAGCGAAACCGCCGGCTTCGCCTATAAAGTTACCGACTATTACTCACCCTCCGGCGAGCGCACCATTCTCTGGAATGACCCAACCCTCGCCATCCGATGGCCCATCTCCGAACGCGATGCCATCGTCTCCGCCAAAGATCAGCAGGGAAGCCGTTTCTGCGAAGCCGAGGTTTTCCCGTGAGGCGGTTTCTCGTCCTCGGCGCGCAGGGCCAGCTTGGTATCGAGTTGCAGCGCGCCTTTCAAGGCGCCGGCCACATCATCGCCCTCAGTCGCGCCGAATGTGATCTCGGCAATCCCCACAGCATTCGCGCTGCGATTCAAACCGCCCGCCCCAACGTGATTCTCAACGCCGCCGCCTACACCGCCGTGGAGCGCGCCGAGTCCGAACCCGAACTCGCCATGCGCATCAATGGAGATGCTCCGGGCATTATTGCCGAAGAAGCGAGAAACTCCAACGCGCTGCTCATTCACTACTCTACCGATTATGTTTTCGACGGATCAAAGCCAAGCCCCTGGGCTGAAGACGATCCCATCCATCCGCTCAATGTCTACGGAGCCACCAAGCTCGCCGGCGAGCGTAATATCCAGCAAGCGGGCGGGCGATTTCTTATCTTCCGCGCCAGTTGGGTTTTCAGCCCGCAAGGAAATAATTTTCTGCTCACCATGCTGCGCCTCGGTCAGCAACGCAGCGAGTTAAGAATTGTGAACGATCAGAGAGGCGCGCCCACTTCGGCATTCGAGCTGGCAACCGCAACCCGACGTGTCCTCGACAGCATCGGCGGGCGCGATCTGAACGAACTCGCCGGAATCTACCACATGAGCTGCGCGGGAGAAACCACCTGGTGCGGCTTTGCGCAGGCCATCTTCGCAAAAGCACGCGCCGACAAAGCCTGGGCCGCCGTCACCGGTATTTCATCCTCGGAATACCCAACGCCCGCCGCGCGCCCGGTCAACTCCGTCCTGTCCAATGAGAAGCTCAAAGCGAGCTTCGGAATCGAGCTTCCTTCATGGGAAGCCGCCCTCGAAACCTCGCTCCAAACCCTGAAAATGTTTTGAAGCCTGCGCCTTAGTAAGCGCCTTTGCTCTGCAAAATCACGCGGGCTGTCTTTGCCAGAATCTTCAACTCCATCCACAGGCTCCACTGCTCCACGTAGCGAACATCCATCTGCACCCGCTCCGGATAATTCACATCGCAGCGCCCCGACACCTGCCACAATCCCGTGATGCCTGGAAGCGCGTAGGCGTAGGTGCGAAAATGCTCTCCGTACTTCGGGCGCTCCTCGTCCACAATCGGGCGCGGCCCCACAACGCTCATATCACCGGCCAGCACATTCAGCAGTTGCGGAATCTCATCCAGGCTGGTCTTCCGCAGCAGCCGCCCAAGCGGTGTTACACGCGGATCGTCCCGGAGCTTATGCGTGCGCATCCACTCCTCGCGCGCTTCTGCGTTCGAGCTCAGGTGCTCTTCCAGCACGCAATCGCTGTCCTCATACATTGTCCGGAATTTCCACACATCAAGCGGCTTCTGAAATCGTCCGATGCGGCGATGTTGGTAAAGTATGGGCCCGCGCGAAGTCAGGCGGACGAACCCGGCCACCAGCAATCCCAGCGGTAATGCGACCGGCAGCGCCAGAAGAACGATCACCAGATCCAACAGAGGTTTCAGAACGCGATACTCGAAGGACGCAATCGGCAGACCCGCCGCCGCGGCCGGCAATGCCCCGTTAAGAATTGTTTCCAGCCGACCGGCGCGAAAAGTTTCTTCCCGGTACGAAAGATCAGTAGTGAAAAGCTCCTGGGTGGCCATGCCTGAAAATTGACTTCCTGTTCTTTAGTTTTTTTTGTCGATTCGCCGCATTGCCTCAATCGACGATCGACGTGCCCGCATTGCGATCTCTGCTATTCACGGGTTATATCGTCAAACGAAGACGATTCCCGCACTTCTGAAAATGAATTGATCCGGCCCGAGTCATATCGGAGCATTTCCTGAAATGGGAACTCCTGAATCGGCCCGTGGCTTTGCAGCGATCGTTCATGGCTTCTTCCAAAACAACGCCGGCAAACCAGACATCTCTCTAAAAAAATCCTGGCCCCTTCGCTCCGGCCCGGCACAGCGAGCCGTCATTCCGCCTCTCAGTCCTCAAATCCGCATGTCAGATTTCCGGAATCGATACAAGTCGATTCCCAAAGTAATGGGCACGCCTTGCATCCAAATGGACAAATTCATCCGGATTTTTCACCCGCCGCTGGCAATTCTCGCCAACTTTCCTCAAACTGGAACCATCGTGGATTCTCCCTTCATCGGCAGCACCGTGCGCGGACGTGAGGAATTTCTCGCCGCGCGCGAACTCGAATCTCAACTCGCCGCCGCCATTCGCGGAGAGGTCCGCTTTGACAACGGATCGCGCGCGCTCTACTCCACCGACGCTTCCAACTATCGCCAGGTCCCTATCGGCGTTGTCCTCCCCCGCGATGCCGCCGATGTCGAGGCGGCCATCGCCGTCTGCCGTCAGTTCGGCGCGCCCGTGCTTTCGCGCGGCGGAGGCACCTCGCTCGCCGGACAATGCTGCAACATCGCCGTCGTCCTCGACTTCTCGAAGTACATGAGCGCCATTCACTCGCTCGACCCCGACCGCAGACTCGCCAGCGTCGAACCGGGAATCGTTCTTGATCGCGTGCGCGAGGCCGCCGAGCAGCACCACCTCACCTTCGCGCCCGATCCCGCAACCCACTCGCGCTGCACTCTCGGCGGCATGATCGGCAACAACTCCTGCGGGGTCCACGCCCTGATGGGCGGCAAAACCGACGACAACATCCGCTCGCTCGACATCCTGCTCTACGACGGAACCCGTATGACAGTCGGCGCAACCAGCGAGGAAGAACTCGCCCGCATCGTCGCCGAAGGAGGCCGCCGCGCCCAAATCTACTCCGGCCTCGCCCGTCTCCGCGACCAATACGCCACGCTCATCCGTGAGCGCTTTCCAAAAATTCCGCGCCGCGTCTCCGGCTACAATCTCGACTCGCTGCTTCCGGAAAGCGGATTCCACGTCGCGCGCGCGCTGGTCGGCAGCGAAGGCACCTGCGTCACGGTCCTCGCCGCTGAACTGGAGCTGATGCCCAGCCCGCCGCATCGCCGCCTCGTCGTCGCCGCGTTTCCCGACGCCTTTGCCGCCGCCGATGCCGTGCCCGCCGTCCTCGAGCACAAGCCCATCGGACTCGAAGGCTTCGACGCCATGCTCGTCGAATTCATGCGCCGCAAAAAACTCGCGGAAGACGACATCACGCTTCTTCCTGAAGGCAAAGGCTACCTCCTCATCGAATTCGGCGGATGGACCCCCGAGGATGCCGACCGCCAGGCCGCGGAGTTCGCGAAGGCCGCGCAGTCCTTCTCTCCCAAACCGTCCGTCCGGCAGTACTCACCCGAAGACGCAAAGCGCATCTGGCATGTCCGCGAATCCGCGCTCGGCGCAACCGTATTTGTCCCCGGCGAGCCGCACGGATGGGAAGGCTGGGAGGACTCCGCCGTCCCGCCTGAAAAGCTCGGCTCCTATCTGCGCCAGCTCTGCGCGCTCATGGACCAATATGAATATCGCGGCCCCATGTACGGCCACTACGGACAAGGCTGCGTTCATCTCCGCATCAACTTCGATCTTGAAACCACCGAAGGCATCGCCAAATACCGCGACTTCATCGACCATGCCGCCGACATCGTCGTCGCTCATGGAGGCTCATTCTCCGGCGAGCATGGAGACGGCCAGTCCCGCTCCGCGCTGCTGCCTAAAATGTTCGGCTCCGAGCTCATCATCGCTTTCCGCGAATTCAAGGCTCTCTGGGACCCGGACAACCACATGAATCCCGGCAAGCTCTCCGGCCCGGCTGAAATCTACAGCCCCACCGACAATCTCCGCCTCGGCGCCGGATACAAATCCCACCACGAAAATACTTTCTTCCAGTTCCCCGACGACAAGGGTTCGCTCTCCGAGGCGACGCTCCGCTGCGTGGGCGTCGGCGCCTGCCGCAAGGTGGACTCCGGCAGCATGTGCCCCAGCTACATGGCCACCCGCGAGGAGAAGCACTCCACCCGCGGCCGCGCCCACCTGCTATGGGAAATGCTCGAGGGCAACTTCCTCCATCACGACTGGCGAAGTGAAGCCGTCAAGGAGTCGCTCGACCTCTGCCTCTCCTGCAAGGCCTGCAAAACCGAGTGCCCGGTCAATGTGGACATCGCCACCTATAAAGCCGAGTTCCTGGCCCATTACTATCAGCAGCACCGCCATCCGCTGCGCGATTACGCCTTCGCCTTCATGGATAAATCGGCGCAGCTCGCCTCCGCCATCCCCGGCCTCACGCCCCGCCTCGCCAACCTGCCGCTCGAGCTGCCCGGCCTCAGTTCTGCCGTCAAAGCGATCCTCGGAGTCGCCCCCCAGCGCCGTCTGCCGCGATTCGCACCCCGCAGCTTCCAAAGCCAATGCCCGCCAACCTCAGGCAAAGGAACCAACTCCGTCCTCCTCTGGCCTGACACCTGGAACAACTACTACCATCCGCAGACTTTGGCCGCCGCCTATCAGGTCCTCGAATCGGCTGATTGCGCCGTTTCCGTTCCTCGCCAGCATGTTTGCTGCGGGCGCCCCCTTTATGACTTCGGATTCCTGACTGCCGCCCGCCGCTATCTTGAGCGCGCCATGAAAGCCCTTGCCCCTGAAATCGACTCCGGAATGCCTTTCATTTTTCTCGAACCCTCCTGCGCCAGCGTCTTTCGCGACGAGCTTCGCAATTTCTTCCCCAAAGACCCCCGTGCCGCCGCCCTCCGCGACCAGACCTATCTATTGAGCGATTTCCTCGCCAAGCGCGCACCCGAATACCGGCCCCCCGACCTTTCCGGACAAACCATCGTTCTCCACGGCCACTGCCACCATAAGTCGTTGATGAAAATGGACTCCGAGCTGGCTCTCCTCCAGCGCGCCGGGGCTGATGTCACTCTCCTCGACTCCGGCTGCTGCGGTATGGCCGGCCCCTTCGGTTTCGAGCGCGAAAAGTTCGACGTGTCGCAGACCCTCGCCGAGCGAGTCTTGCTGCCCGCCGTTCGCAGTGCCGCTCCCGAAACTCTCCTCGTCACCGACGGATTCAGTTGCCGTGAGCAGATCGCCCAGAACTCCCCCCGCCGCGCCCTCCACCTGGCCGAAGTCCTCGCCCAGACCCGTCCTCTCCGGTAACTCGGCGAGCAGATTTTTCCTTCTCCTCGGCCAAAACTTCCCACCGGAAGTTTTTACATACTTTTGGATCCCCGCCCCTCACATCCCGAAGATGGTTTAAGTCATCTGTTTACTAGGAAGTACAAATTCGCTCGGCTGCGCACCGCCTTTGGCACGCCAACTGCTCTATCCACGGCCATACAGGACGCTGCGCAGCTTCCGAAGTGTGCTCTCGAAGAACATACCGAAGGAAGGCAGATCAAAATGACAGGACATAAGAGCATCATGAAATCCCCATACATTCCCACCGCACTCTCGGCCCTCCTTGTTACGGCCGTTCTGGGAATGCCTGCGTTTGCCCAACAGCAGTCCAATCCCCCCGCGCAGGTCCAGACCGGAGCCACCACCGGTGCGAATCCGGCCGACAACAGCACCTACGCCACCGGCCAGCCCCTTCCCGTCAAGTCGAACGAGGGTTTCTGGGGGCATATGAACCCATTTGCGCGCAAAAAATGGGTGCATCGGCAGCTTGACCCGGTCAAGGACCGCCTGAACGAGCTCGATCAGCTCCAGGCCACCAACGCCCGCGATATTAAGGATGTTGACTCGCGCTCCCAGGCCGGAATCCACCACGCCGAAGCCACCGCCGGCCAGGCCAGCGAGACCGCCACCGCCGCCAACAACACCGCCACCCAGGCGAATCAGTTGGCCGAGCAGGCCAGCACGCAGACCGCGCAGTTGAACACCACAGTCGGCAACATCGATCAGTATCACAAGGTCAATGACACGGAGATTCACTTCCGCCCCGGACAGACCCGGCTGAACCAGCGCGCTCAGGATGCCCTTACCCAGATCGCCTCGCAGGTTCAGGGACAGAAAGGCTACCTCATTGAAGTCGCCGGCTACTCGCACCTGCGTGGACAGGCCGGCATTCGCAGTTCCCAGCACATGGCCAGCGCGGTCGCCCGCTATCTGGCTGAGCATCAGGTGCCCATCTACCGCATTCACCAGGTAGCCATGGGGCATGCCTCCGACAACGATTCTGAACCCGTCACGCGCGGCACAGTCGTCCACGTGACCTTAATGCAAAACAGTTTAGCGGCCTTGAACTCGCCAGCAAATGGTGGCGGTTCGCCGATTGGTGCGACGCAGCAGTCTTCCGCGCAGCCCTCCCCTCAGGGTGCTGCGTCGCAGCCAGCGGTTCAATAAAACAAGAAGAAAAAGGCACGCAACAAGCTCTCACACAACGAGAGAACCAAGGCAGATTGGCCCCTCACTCGAGGGGCCGTTTTTTTGTGCATAATTCCCGCCCCTGATGCCTTGTCATTCCGAGCGAAGCCGAGGAATCCGCGGTTTCTCTTTCGGGCACATCGAAGCCGGGATTGCCAGTCACTTTTTAATGCGAGCGTCAAAAGGACAGCGGAGCGCCTCCGTCACGCGAAACTTCTTCGCGTCCGGATGCAGCGGATTGAATAGGAAATTTGTCGTCTCTGGAACAATCGCGCTCGGCACCCGCAGCAGCGCGCTCTCTTTGGCGCGCAGCCATCGTGTTCCGGCATCGCGGGTGGCGTCCTGCTGAGCTCGCCAGTTCTTCGGCAGTTTCTCCGCCGCGACAGACGCGACCTTCCCGTCCGGCCCTTCGATCCGCAGCAGCGTAAACTCCGGCGGAACGTCATTCGCGGCGGTGTGAACGCAAACCTCCAGCAACGCCGCCGACGGGCTCTCGCTCAGATAAACAACCGGCTGCCCCGCGTAGTGCCAGCGCCCATCGGCCCTCAGCCCGCCCACGCCGCGAAGGTCCTTATGACGGCTGATTCGCCAGATCGTCATTTAGACAAACATGCCTTCGTCGATCTGGATCAGCAGCTCTTCCACAATTCGGCTGCCTGTGTCCGTCTTCAGCAGCGACAGCGGAGCCCTGCCCGCCATCCGGGGATGTGGCCTTCGCATCCACGCGAGCGCCCGCTCCCGGCTGCCGTAGACTGCTTCGGCGGAGGAGAGCACGCGGATCACCCGCAGCACGCGGTCCGATTCCTCCATCGTCAGCTTCTCGCGGCGCGAGCGGCGGTGCTGCAAGGTGCGCGCCGGAATCACCGTCTCATCAATCTCCGACCGCTCCAGCCCCAGCGCCGTCAGCCGCTTGATGACTGAGGGAGCCAAGCGGCCCTCCACAATCCGAAGAATCTCCGATTCCGTCGCCGGAGCCCTCAGCCCGAGCCAATCGCCAATCTGAACACTGACCGCATTCATGGCCAATCACCTACCTACATTATGCCATTTTTTGTACGGCAAAGTGTCTATTCAATTTTGAACTCGCCCCACATCTGCTCTCCCTATAAACTCAAACCAACACCCTGATGACAGATCCCGCTCCGCCCGCCTCCAGCCCCGCCGAAATCCTGCAATCCATCTTCGGCTTTCCTGCCTTCCGCCCCAACCAGCAGCAGCCTTGCGAGGCGGCCATCGCCGGGCGCGACCTGCTGCTCGTCATGCCCACGGGCTCCGGGAAATCTCTCTGCTACCAGCTTCCGGCGCTGGTCCGCGGAGGAACGGCCCTCGTCGTTAGTCCGCTCATCGCGCTCATCGAAGACCAGTGCGCCAAGCTCGCCGCGCTCGGTCTGCGCGCCGGGCGCATCCACTCCGGAATGGACCGCGCCGCCTCGCGCGACGTTTGCCGCGATTACCTTGACGGCCATCTGCAATTCTTTTTCCTCGCGCCCGAGCGCCTCCGCGTTCCCGGCTTCGTCGAAATGCTCGCCAAACGCAAGCCCTCGCTCATCGCCGTCGACGAGGCCCACTGCATTTCGCAATGGGGACACGATTTTCGCCCCGACTACCGTATCCTCGGCCAGCACATCGCCGCGCTGCGCCCCGCGCCCGTCGTCGCGCTCACCGCAACTGCTACTCCCATCGTGCAAACCGATATCGTCGAACAGCTCGGTCTCACCCAGGCCGCACTTTTCATTCACGGATTCCGGCGCGACAACCTCGCCATCGAAGCCGTCGAAGTCTCAAAACCGCGCCGCGCCCAGTTTGCGCTCGAACTTCTCCAGACGCGCGATCGTCGCCCCGCCATCATCTACGCACCCACCCGCAAGAACGCGGAAGCCACCGCCGCCCAGCTTGCCGGAAGCTTCCCCAGCGCGGCCTATCACGCGGGACTCGATCCTCAGACTCGCGAGCGCGTGCAGCGCGAATTTCTCGAGGGCCGCCTCGAAGTCATCATCGCCACCATCGCTTTTGGAATGGGCATCGACAAGCCCAACGTGCGCACCATCATTCACACCGCGCTGCCCGGCACTCTGGAAGGCTATTACCAGGAGATAGGCCGCGCCGGACGCGACGGAAAACCCAGCCGCGCCGTCCTTATGCATTCCTACGCCGACCGCCGAATGCACGACTTTTTTCTTCAGCGCGACTATCCCGACCTCGCCCTCCTTGACCGCATCGCCGCCCGTCTCGGCGCGGGCCCTCGTCACACGGACGATCTCTGCGACGACCTTGAAATGGATGCGGAGGTCTTCTCCCGCGCGCTCGAAAAGCTCGCCGCCCACGGCGGAGCCATCATCAACTATGAAGGCGGCGCAACCGCCGGCAACCGCTCCTGGCGCAATTCCTACGCCATGCAGAGCAGCTTCCGACAGCAGCAGTTGGAAAAAGTCATGCGCTACGCCGAAGGCGGTCGCTGCCGCATGGCCGCGCTCATCGAGCACTTTGGAGATGTGGACGACGCCGCCCACCGCTGCGGCCTCTGCGACTTCTGCGCGCCCGGTCAGACCATTGCGCAGGTTTTTCGCCCGCTCACCGATTCCGAAAATCAGACCGTCCTCGCCGTTGCCCGCGCGCTGCGTCCGCTGCAAAACATCTCCACGGGTAAGCTTCACAAACAGCTCTTCCCGAGCGAACAGATGCAGCGCGACGAATTTGAGGCCCTGCTCGCAGCCATGGCGTGCGGAGGCTACGCCACGCTCGAAGACGCCGACTTCGAGAAGGACGGGCGCACCGTCGCATATAAAAAAGTAGGCCTCACCGAAGAAGGCGAGGAACTCCGCAGCGCAGTCAATCTACGCCTCTTCATTCCAGACGCATCCGATTCAACCGCTCCGCAAAAACGCGCAGCCCGCGACAAAAAATCAAAGCCGGTAAAATCCACCGCGCAATCCCCGGCACAGGAAGCAGAACTCACCCCCGCCGAGCTCGACCTCGAAAAGAGACTGAAAGACTGGCGTCTGGAACAGGCGAAGAAACTCAAGCTCCCGACCTACTGCATCTTCGCAAATAAAACTCTCCGCGCCATCGTCCTCGATCGCCCCAGGAACATCGAAGACCTGCTCCGGGTCAACGGCATCGGCCCCGAAAAAGCCGCAAGGTTCGGCGAAAGCATCTGCACCCTCTGTACCGAAAATTGAACCACACTCGAAGTGCGAAACTCTTTCGGTAAGATAAATACTGAAATGAAACTCCTGCACGAAGACCGCCTTTTTCCCGCCGACGCCTCTACGCGCGCCATCGCCAAGCGGCTGTACACCGAGATCAAAGATCTGCCCCTGCTCAGCCCGCACGGGCACACCGAAGCCGCATGGTTCGCCCGCAACCAGCCCTTTCCCGACCCGGCCCAGCTTCTCGTGCAGCCCGACCATTACGTCTTCAGGATGCTCTACAGCCACGGCGTCTCGCTCGAAGACCTCGAAATCGGCGCGCCTGAAATCAAGAATCCGCGCAAGGTCTGGCGCATCTTCGCAGAAAATTATTTCCTCTTCCGCGGAACTCCCACCCGCCTCTGGCTCGACTACATTTTTCAGGAACTCTTCGGCCTCAGCGAACGTCTCTCCGCCAGCAACGCCGACCATTATTACGACACCATCGCCGAAAAGCTTCAGACCCCCGAGTTCCTTCCGCGCGCCCTCTACGAGCGCTTCCACCTGGAAGTGCTGGCCACCACCAACTCGCCGCTCGATCCGCTCAGCGATCATCAGGCCATCTGCGACTCCGGATGGAAGGCCCGCATCCTGCCCACCTTCCGCCCCGACTCTGTTGTCGATCCCGATTTCGCCGGCTTCGCCGAAAACATCGCGAAGCTCGGCGAAATGACCGGCGAAGACACCGCCGCGTGGCCCGGTTATCTCCGGGCGCTGGAAAGAACGCGCGCCCGCTTCAAGCAACTCGGATGCACCGCCACCGACCACGGCCATCCCTCCGCGCGCACCGCGAATCTCTCGCGCGAAGAAGCAACCAGCCTCTACAACACAGTGCTGAAAAGCAACGCCACAGCCGAGCAGCGCGAGCTCTTCCGCGCGCAAATGCTGACTGAAATGGCGGCCATGAGCCTCAGCGACGGCCTCGTCATGCAGATTCACCCCGGCTCCATTCGCAACCACAACCGCCGGCTTTACGAGAAATACGGTCGCGACATCGGCGCCGACATTCCCTCGCCGACCGATTATGTTCACGCCCTCCAGCCCATGCTCGACCGCTTCGGCAACGAGCCCGGCTTTACCGTCATCCTCTTCACCCTCGACGAGTCCGCCTACAGCCGGGAACTCGCGCCGCTCGCCGGACATTATCCGTGCCTTCGCCTCGGCCCTCCCTGGTGGTTCTACGACAGCCCCGAAGGCATGATGCGCTTCCGCGAAACCACCACCGAAACCGCGGGCTTCTACAACACTGTGGGATTCAACGATGACACGCGCGCGTTTCTGTCCATCCCCGCAAGGCACGACGTCGCCCGCCGCATGGACTGCGCGTATTTAGCCAAGCTGGTCGCCGAGCACCGCCTCGACGAAGACGAATCGCTCGAAGTCGCCCGCGACCTCGTTTACAACTTGGTCCGCCAGGCCTATAAGCTCTAAGAAATATAGTTACCCACAAGGATTGTCATTCCGAGCGAAGCCGAGGGACCTGCACTTCGCTCCGGTTGGCTCAACATTAAAGGACAAGCATTATGCCCTGGTTCAGAATCGAAGCCGACGCCATCCCGGAATCTGAAATTCAGGCCGCCGCCGTGCGCCTCGTCGACGAAGCGCAGAAGCGAATCGCTCCCAGCCTCAAGCGCGTGCTGCTGCTGCCGCCCGACCTCACTCGCGCCCACTCCGGCGTGGGCAAAGCAACGGAGTGGGTCTACCAGGAAATCATGCGCCGCGAGCCTGGCGCGCACGTGCGCGTCATCCCCACGCTCGGCCAGCACATCCCGCACACCGAGGCGGAAAACAAATGGATGTTCGGCTCCATTCCGAACGACATCATTCTGCCGCACGACTGGCGCAACGGCGTCTCGCATGTCGGCGTCATTCCCGGCTCTCTGGTCAGCGAAACCACCGGCGGAGCCGCCGACTGGGACATCCCTGTGGACATCAACTCCACGCTCATGGACCAGCCTTGGGACCTCATCGTCAACCTCGGCCACGTCGTTCCGCACGAAGTCCTCGGCTTCGCCAACCACAACAAAAATTACTTCATCGGCGTCGGCGGAAAAGAAACCATCTGCGCCTCCCACATCGCTGCCGCGGTCTACGGAATCGAAAACAACCTCGGCTGCCTCATCACTCCGCTCCGCGCCTGCTACAACCAGGCCGAGGAGCAGATGCTCAGCCATCTCCCCGACGTTTATTTCCAAATCGTGATGCAGCGCGACGCCTCCAACCGCCTGGTCACCAGCGGCCTCTACATCGGCGACGATCTTGACACCTATCTCGAAGCCGCCAGGCGGTCGCGCGCGCAGAACATTACCACATTCGACAAGCCCATAAAGAAAGTCGTCGCCGTCATGCAGGCCGACGAGTTCCGCGCGACGTGGGTTGCCAACAAGGCCGTCTACCGAACCCGTATGGCCATTGCCGACGGCGGCGAGCTGCTCATCCTCGCTCCTGGAGTCGAGCGCTTCGGCGAGCAGCCCGAGGTTGATGCCCTCATCCGCAAGTACGGCTACAAGGGAACCGAGCGTACCCTGCGCCTCTATCGCACAGAGGCCGACATGCAGGCCATCCCGCACGGCGTCGCTCATCTCATTCACGGGTCCAGCGAAGGCCGCTTCAACATTACCTACGCCCCCGGCCATCTCACCCGCGAGGAAATTGAGTCGGTGGGCTACCAGCACGCCGATCTCGCCCAAGCGCAAAATCGCTACGACCCGGCAAAGATGAAGGAAGGTTGGAACACCATGCCCGACGGCGAAGAAGTCTTCTACATCAGCACGCCCAGCGCGGGATTGTGGGCCACCGAAGCCAAACTCAACAGCCCCTCTCGGCGCGACTACGGGCGGTGATCGCTCACTCCCACCCGAAAGCTCCGCGGAATAACTCGAACTCCGCGGACTTTCCCGCCTCAAAATAAATCGATAGAATGTCGAACCGCACCGGAACATCCCGCGCCGGCAACTGCCGCACATAGTAGTGCGCCATCTTCCGCAGCATCCGCTTCTTGTCCGCGTCCACCGCGGCCTCCGCCGGAGCCACAGCCCGCGTGGTCCGCGTCTTCACTTCCACAAAGCAGAGAACGTCGTTCTCCCATGCGACCAGATCCAGGTCGCCGCGCGCCTTCCCCGTGCGCCATCCGCTCGCCGTCACCACAAATCCCGCCCGCCGCAGATAAAAAAACGCCGCCTGCTCGCCGCGCCTTCCCGTTGCCAAATGCGGAGCCTCGCTCCGCCGTCGCGCCCCAAGGCGGTCCAAACCATCGACGAACATCTCCAGCCACCGCAACCGAATTCTTTCAAGCCAAGTCATCCTTCAGATTGTCGCGCCCGCCGCAACCTTTGACCACGGCACGAAAGTCACATCAGCCCATCAACCGAACCATCTCCGCATGCAAGCGCGAAGTTATCTCCTCAGCGCTCTCCTCCGGCCCAAACTCCATTGGTTTGCCCACCACGATCTTCAGCTTTCCCGAGCGGAACCATCGCTGCCGCCCCGTCTTCATCGCGCCCAGTCCGGCCATAGCCACCGGAAGCACGCGCGTCTTCGACTCCGCCACCAGCAGGCCAATCCCCGAGCGGAACGGCTGCAACACGCCTTCCTCCGCCCGGTGGCCCTCCGGGAAAACCAGCACGTTGTAGCCGTGGTCCAGAGCCTCGCCCGCGTGCTGAAAACTTCGCCGAAACCCCGCGCTGCGCGGTAGAGGAAACACATTGAACAGCGCCGTCACCAGCAGCCACATCGCTGGGCCCAATTGGTTCACAATCCACGATCCCTGATTCTGAGAATGTTGATTCCGCCGCTTCCGCCAATCATCCAGAATGTCCGCCGCCATCGCTGCGGCAACATGACGCCGCATCCACCCCGGCAGCGCGTACAGAATCAGCGGAGCATCATACAAGCTCACGTGATTCGCAATCAGCAGCAGCGGCCTGCCCTGCGTCAGTGCGACTTCGCGCCGAACCGTGGGAGCCGCCAGCGCCCACACAAAGGGCCGCACCACGCATTCAACAAACCCCGCGCGCAGCACCCGAACCGGCCACCACCACGGCCAGCGCGGATATGAATCCCGCCGCGACTCCATCGCCGGCGCGGGAGCTTCACGCCCGACATCAACAGACCCGCCCGTCTTCGCCGCCGCTGTATCAAAGCCAAGCACCCGCCGCAAATCGCCCAGCGTGGCCGCCTGTTCCAGAGCCGTATCACTCAGCGTAAGCCCCAGCTTCTGCTCCAACTCCGCCTGCAACTGCACGCGCCCCAGGCTGTCCAGTTGCAGATCCTCCTGCAATCGCGCGTCGTCGCCCGTTTTCTGTGGACTCGCCTTGGTAATCGAAACAACCAGCCCCAGCAGCGCGTCCTGTCCCACCTCGCCCGCGCGTTCCTCCGCCTTCTGCGAGTTGATCCACTCCGTAATTTTGCGCCGCTGAATTTTGCCCGTTGAAGTGCGCGGAAAATCCAGTTCCGGCCACACGCGCCATTGCCGCACCCGCTGGAACTCCGCAAGGTGCGCGTTCGCCGCAACCACGGCCTTCCGCGCGTCCTCCTGCGGGCCGCGAAACAGCAGCGCCGCCGCCGGTTCCGTTCCGACGCTGGTCAGCAGCGGAACCACCGCCGAAGCCTCCACGCCCGCCTGCGCATTGAGCGCCGCCTCCACGTCTTCCGGATGCACATTCAACCCCGCCGGTGTAACAATCACCTGGCTCTTGCGCCCCATAAAATGCAGGCGGCCTTCCTCGTCCTTGCGCGCCAGGTCGCCCGTCGCCAGCCACGGAGACTCCGCCTGCCGCATCGCCCCATTGCGCCACGTCGCGGTTGAAACCATGTCCCCGCGCACTACAATTTCGCCGTCCTCGCGAATCTCCACCTCGCGCCCCGGCAGCACCTTCCCCAGCGTGCCCTTGCCGGTCTTGAATGGATGATTCAACGAAATCAGGGCCGCCGTCTCCGTCATCCCGTAGCCCTGCACCAGCGCGAACCCCAGCGCATTCCAGAAAGACTCAAGATCCTCCGGCAGCGAAGCCCCGCCGCACACAAATGCCCAGAATTTGTAACCAAAGCTGCGATGAATCCTGCGAAAATGCCACCACCGCTTCCATATTTTCCTGCCGCGCGTCTTCTCAATCTCTGCTGCAAGTTCGGGATGCTCCGCCATCACTAAATCCCGCAGCAGCGCCAGCACTCGCGGCACCGCCGCCAGCACCGAAATGCGCTCCCGCCGCGCCGTCTCCATCAGCCGCTGCGCCTGCAATCGCGACTCAAAATGCACCTCCGCCCCCAGCAGCGGAGGAATCCACAATCCCATGAACTGCCCAAACACGTGGCTCAGCGGAAGCGTATGCAGAAACCGCAGCGGATGCACCCACCGCTCATACTTCCGGTATTTTTCAATCTCGCGCTCTATCGGAGCCATGCTGGCCAGCACGTTGCGATGCGTATGCACAATGCCCTTAGGCTCCGCCGTTGTGCCCGACGTAAACAGAATCTGTACCGGACTGTCTGCCTTCACCGCCGGATCAACCGCAACCGGCCCAGCCGCCCGCGGCAGCACACTCGCAAAATCCTCAATCGCAATTTTCGGAATCACATCATCGAGCTGCTTCAAAAGCTCCGCATCGCCAACCAGCAGCTTCGGCTGCGTCTCCGCAATCACGCGCCTTGCGAAGTCCACGCTGCCCGCCGCGTCCAGCGGAACGCAGATCACGCCGCGCAGCACGCAGCCGAAGAACGCCCCCACCCACTCAACGCCGTTTTGCCCCCAAAGCCCGACGCGCTCGCCCGGCCCAATCCCGCACTCGATCAGCAAAGTCGCGAAGCGGTCTACCAGCGCGGACAGCTCCGCATAGCTCGAAGCAATCCTGCGATTCCCGCGATAGCTCACAATCGCGGTGCCGCTGCCATATTTTCGGAAGTCCTCGACCAGACTCGCAAGGTGGGGCCGCATCTGTCATCCCCCAGAAAAAATCAGCCGTCGAAAAATCACGCGCGCGCGAAGTCGATATACCCGCGCTCCGGGTCCGTATGCACCAGTTGCACATTCATCCGGTCGCCCACGTCCGCGCCATTCTTGCCGCGTACCAGCATCCCGTCCATATGCGGAGCCAGCGTCCGCACAAACGTCCCCTGCGGCGTCACGCCCGTCACAATCGCGCGGAACTTCTCTCCGATCCGGTTCCGCATCGCAACCGCCGCAATCCGCTTCTGCATCAGCCGTTCCAGGGCGCGCTCCGCCGCCGACTTCGTCGTGCAGTTCAGTGCAATCGCCGACAACTCCTCATCCGAATACGGCGAAGGCTCGCCCGCAATCATTGCCTTCAGCAGCCGCTGCGTTACCAGGTCCGGATACCGCCGGTTGGGGGCCGTCGAGTGCGTGTAATCCTCTACCGCCAGCCCGAAGTGCCCCTGCGGAGGATCGCCCGCCCGCTCCAGCACATATTCGCCCGGCCCCAGCAGTTTCACAATCGCCAGCGACAGGTCCGCAAAGTGGTCCGGGTCATCCTTCTTCCGTTGCAAAAGAAAATCATTCAGCGCCTTCGAGTCCGGCGTCGCCGGAAGTTTCCAACCATCCCCATCCGCCAGCGCCACAATCCGGTCCCAGCGTTTCGGCGTCCGTACAATCCTCCGAATCGAAGAAATCCCCTTCTCTTGCAGCGTGCGCGCAACCACGCCATTCGCCGCAATCATGAAGTCCTCAATCAGCTCCGTCGCAGAATTTTTGTGCTGCCCATCAATTTCAATCGTCTTTCCCGTCAGAATCGCGTGTGTCTCAATCGTTTCGATATTCAACGCGCCATGCTTGAACCGCTCCCCGCGCAGCCGCTGCGCAATTTCGTTTTGCAGTTTCAATTGGGCCTGCAATGGGTTCGATGCCGCCACCTTCTCCGGAGCCGCGCCCGCCCCGTCCAGCCACGCGCCCACGCTGTTGTAGGCAAGCTGCGCCTTGTTGTTTACGAGCGCGCGATAAATCCTGCTCGAAGCCACGCAGCTATCCGTCGCACACTTGTCATGGTCCAGAACAAACTCCGTCACCACGCACAAACGGTCCTGTCCTTCAAGCAGAGAAGTCAGCCCCGTCGAAAGCTCCTCCGGCAGCATCGAAAAATTCCGCACGCCCGTATAGATCGTTACGGTTTCCGCCGCCGCATGCTTATCAATCGCCGATCCCTTCGGAACATAGGCATCCACGTCCGCAATGCCAATCCGCACCCGCGTGCTCCCGTCGGGGAGCGTATCGGCATACTCAATCTGGTCCAGGTCCCGCGACGTGTCGTTATCAATCGAAGACCACAGCAGGTCCCGCAGGTCCTCAACCCCGTCCGGCATTTGTGGCGGATGCGCCTCCAGCGCCGCCACCTCTTCCTTCACCGCCGCCGGATACTCCGGCTCAAATCCATGCTCGATCATCGACTGGCGTGCTGAGGCCTCAAGGTCAAACGGCGCGTGCGTGCTCATATCCCTCCACAGAACCGAAATTCCACCCTATAGCAACCCCCCGGCCCCTGTACACCCAATTTACCGCTGCAAAGGGGGATGGCACGCCGTTCCATGGGATTCTCTACGCCTTCACGCCGCCTCCCGCAACAGCGCGCACACCGCTTCGACCGTCGAATCCGTCCAATTATCCTCCGGAGTCGGCAGACAAGCCTCCGGCTTCCACAGCGGATAGGGCGTCGCCAGGCTCATCGCATACTGAAGCCCCGAGCAGTAAAGCTCCTTCTTCGGCTCGATCAGCGGCAGCGCCTTCACCAGCTTGCGCGCGGCAATACTTAATTCCTGCCGCCAGTCATAGCCATCGTCCAAAAGCGAAAGCCCGCAATTCAACTCCGCGTGAATCTGAGACTCCGAAAGACAGCCGCGTCGCGCCGCCACCAGATCGCCGTCATAGCCGTCCACATAATCCGCCAGCAGCCCCACATGCACGCCGCGCTCGAACGTCGCCTCCAGCGTGAGCCACTGCGAGCCCCACGAACCTGGCAGCCACGCCATCAGCACATGCGACCAGGGCGAATGCGTCAAGCCTTCAATCGCACACGAAATTGTTTCGCGCCCCGAACAGTAAACCAGGTCCCCGGGGCGAATTCGCGCATAGAATTCGCCCTTCGCGACCTGTTCAATCCCCGCCCCCGCAACGGATTGAACATGCGCGGCCATCAGCCCTGCGCCGCCGGAATCGCATTCAAGCTGGCCACCACCGCGTTCACCCAGTTCTCAATGGTCGTCGCCGTGACGCTGGAAATCCCATTCGCCGCCGCAAAATCCTGGAACTGCTTCTCAACGGCAGCAACCACCATCGCCAGTTTCTGCGGACCGGTCCCGTTCTGCTGACCCGCCGCCACAGCCGCCGCCTCCGCCTGCGCCGCCGCAGCCACCGTCGCCGTGTACAGCGGCCCGATTCCCGGAAATGCCACATCCACAAACGGAGCCGCCACCTGCGCCGCTTCCACCGCCACGCTGAAAAACTTCTTCAGCCCGCTGCCGATATCACTCAAAATGCTCTTGAAGCTTGCCATTGCAAAGTTCTCATTTCTGGCGCATCGCGCCGGGTAACGGCCTACCGCTGCTTGTTCCAAGCGCGATAAGCCAAAGTGATGTTGATGAGGCCGGTCAACAGCGCCAGCGTCCAGGTGGGAAGATGAAGCGCGTGCTGAAGCCCCGCAACCTCATCGCGAAACTGCTGGCTCCCGATCCAGAAACCGACAATCAGGTTCCAGCCAACCAGCAGCGAATGGACCCGCGCGCTGTACCGCGCGGCAAACGTGCGAACCATGTCAAACTCCTTCCGGCAAATAAAAAAGGCCGCTCCAAAAGAGCGGCCCGCCACAAAAAAGAAAAGCACGGCCAAAAGCCGTGCTTCTTCTTCAAATTTCCCTATAACTCAATTATAAAGAATCCCAATAAATCACATACAAATTTAACTCTCTCAAAAATAAGGACTTATCAAAAAAAAGCTTGACAGCTTCAACCCAGAGCCCGTCTACGACTGCTTTTCCAGCCCATGCAGCGCCGCCAGCACTTCCTGGCTGTGGTGCGCGGGATCCACCCCCGTCCACACCTTCGCAATCTTCCCCTCAGGGTTAATCAGAAATGTATTCCGCTTGGCGATTTTGAATCCCGCATAATTCCCCAGCGACCCATACTCCGCCACCACTTTCTTATCCGTATCGCTCAGCAGCGTAAACGTCAGGCTGTCCTTCGCGCAAAACTCCTTGTGGCTCGCAATCGAATCCACGCTTACGCCCACCACCACCGCGTTCGCCGCCTGGTAGCGCGAAAGGTCCTGCTCAAAGTTGTGCGCTTCCAGAGTGCAGCCGGAGGTCATGTCTTTTGGATAGAAGTACAGCACCACCCACTTCCCGCGATAGCTGTCCAGACTCACCTGAGGGCCTTTTTCTGAAGGCAGGGTAAAGCCCGGAGCCTTCTGCCCAACCTGGGGGACAGTTCCATTGCCGCTAGCGGCAAAACTGCGAAATGCGAATCCGCCGAGAGCGACCACAACAACGGCGGCAAGAATCAAGCTGAACTTCGACATAGAGAACGCTCCTGGCTGAAATCGCGAAACATACCATTATGTATTCTCCAAAGCCACAATCGCAATTCCCGCCGCATCCGCAATTGTCATTCCATTGTCACCGTCGAAAATCAGCGTCCGCCCCGCCTCAATCGCCAGGCACGTCGCCCCCGCCCGGCGCATGGTCTCAATCGTCTCGACCCCGATCACCGGAACATCAAACCGCATGTCCTGCTTCGGCTTCGCTACCTTGACCACCGTCAGCGACCGGTCCAGCGTGGACGCCTCCTCTTCCAGAGTTCGCATCAGCGCTCCGGCCCGTTCAATCGCGGCGTCTGTGCCTTCCATCGCCTCAATCGCCACGCACGCCTGGCTGGCCACAACCACGGTCTGCCCAATGTCGAATCCGGCGATGGCCCGCGCCACCTCGCGCCCATAGGCAATGTCGCGTTCTTCCTGTTCGGTAGGCCCGCGTTTTGTCAGCACCCCCGGTTTGGCCAGCAGCGGCTCCAGATAGGAAGTCGAGGAAATCACCTCGATCCCTTCATCCCCAAGCACCTTCGCCACCGCTCCCAGCAGCATATCGGTGTTGCGCGTCCGCAGAGAAAGCAGCAGCTTCCCCAGCCGCCAGTCGGGCCGAATGCTCGAAAATATCTGCTTATGCTTCACCTGGCCGGCCATCACCGCCCGCGTCACGCCTTCGCTCTTGAACGTTTCGATGAGCCGCGAAAGCTCGCCCAGCGATAGCCAGTAGACGCGAATGCCCGCGTCCGCCGCCGCCCGCGCGTCCATCTCCGGATCGGTCTCTTCTTTGATCGCGGCCACGACCACTTCCGCGCCGTGCGCCCGCGCCGCCTCCAGCAGTAGAAAAGGGAAGCGCCCGTTGCCCGCAATCAATCCGAGCTTCATAGGGCCTACTTCAGAACTCCGCGCTCCGAGCTTTCCACAAACCGCACCAGATACGCCACGTCCTCCGTTGCAATGCCTTCGTCCTTCAACGCGGCAATTGCCTGCGACGTGTTCCTCTTCCCCGATTGCAGCAGCCGATACGCATTCTGAATCGCCCGCACCCGCTCCTGGTCAAACCCGCGCCGCTCCAGCCCCACTTTATTCAGCCCGTAAGCCCGCGTCTCGCGCTTCGCCGAAGTCAGCGAAAACGGCAGAACATCCTGCGTCACGGTGGTTCCCCCACCGGTGTAGGCGTATTTCCCAATTCGGCAGAACTGATGCACCTGATTCAGCGCGCCCACCGTCGCGTAATCCTCCACGATCACATGACCGGCCAGCGTCGCGCTGTTCGCCAGAATGCACTCGTCACCCACCACGCTGTCGTGCCCAATGTGCGCGTACGCCATAATCAGGCATCCGCTGCCCACGCGCGTCGTGCCGCCGCCGCCCGCCGTCCCGCGCGAAATCGTCACGCACTCGCGAATCACGTTGTCATCGCCCAGAGTCACGCCCGTCGGCTCGCCTTTATATTTCAAGTCCTGCGGAGCCACGCCCACGCACGCGAACGAAAAAAACCGGTTCCGCGCGCCCGCTTTCAAATGCCCGTCCAGCACCACATGAGACACCAACTCGCACTCTTCGCCCAGCACCACATCCGGGCCGATCGTCGAATAAGGCCCAACCGAGCACGACGCGGGAACCACCGCCCCCGCCGCCACAATCGCCGTCGGGTGAGTGCTCACTCCGCGCTCCCTGCCTCCGGGGCAGGCTCCGCCGCGGCGGCAGCCGGAGCCTGCGCCCCGCGCGGCACAACCTGGCACATCACAATCGCCTCGCACGCCAGCTTGCCGTCCACCGTCACGCGGCCTTCCATCCGCGCCGCCTTCGGCCTCCAGTTCAGCACATTCACTTCAATGCGAAGCTGGTCGCCCGGAACCACCGGCCGCCGGAACCTCGCCCGCTCGACGCCGGTAAACATCACCAGCTTGCTGTCGCGGTCGGGAATCTCCGTTAGCAGCAGCGCGCCGCCCGCCTGCGCGATCGCCTCCACAATCAACACCGCCGGCATAACCGGAAAACTCGGAAAGTGCCCCGCGAAAAACGGCTCGTTGATCGTCACGTTCTTCAGCGCCACAATGCGCTTCTTGCGCTCGATCTCCGTCAGCCGGTCGATCAGCAGAAAAGGAAATCGGTGCGGAAGAATGGCCATAATGTCGCCAATCTCCAGCACCTGTTTGCCATCCAGAATAGGGTTCGGAGTGTCCATAGCTTGCGAACCCATTATAAGAGAATTATTTGGGCTCGCTTGAGGGCATTCTTGCGAAATTGTGGAGCCGCACTGGTATGCACAGTGGGATTGAAACCGGAGCTCGGCTTCTTTTACAACAAACCTGAAATGATCGAACCCCTAAAGATTCCTCGTGCCCCGTCTACGGGTGTACCCAGATTGCGAAGCGAGGGAGTGCCCTGCTACGAGCCCCGTCATCGCTACCGAAAAATTTTGTCACCCCGGCCGAAGCGAGCGCGGCGGAGGGACCTGCATTCCTTTTGGGAGTACATCAACACTCCTTCCGCGCTGGCCGTAAGCCGCGTGTGGACGCCAACCCGCGCCCTGCTGTACCGTTTTCCTAAGGGCCGTTGAACCACATCTCCGGCCTGTTCTCCGCAGCGGGCGCGGATTTCCCGCTGCCAGTTTTTATCCAGTCTGACTGAAGCGGCGCGAGATGGAGTCAGCTATGAAGAAGACGTGCGATCTCTCACCTGAAGCAACCGGCGGGCGCTCTCCCGAGGAAGCCTCCGAATCTTTCTCTCTAGGAAGATTCTCGCGGCGGTCCTTTCTTTCGCAGCTTGGCGCAGCGGGGCTGGCGGCCACGGCTGTTCCCATAGCCCACGCGGCGGGCGTGGACCAGGCGGCGAGTCCTGAGGAGCGGGTCTCCGAACACGCGCCGGGTGCGGTTCCCATTACGCTGCGCATCAACGGGCAGACGCATCGCCTGATGCTGGAGCCGCGGGTGACGCTGCTGGATGCGATTCGCGACAGCCTGAAGATGTTCGGCACCAAAAAGGGCTGCGACCACGGACAGTGTGGCGCGTGTACCGTACACGTGAACGGGCGTCGCGTGAACTCGTGCCTCAGCTTCGCCGTGATGCACCAGAACGACGAGATCACGACCATCGAAGGCCTGGAGCAGCATGGCGCGCTGCATCCCATGCAGCAGGCATTTCTCGAGCACGACGGCTTTCAGTGCGGCTACTGCACGTCAGGCCAGATTATGTCCGGAGCGGCGCTGATGAAGGAGCCGATTGGCCAGTCGGACGACGACGTGCGCGCCGCCATGAGCGGGAACATCTGCCGGTGCGGGGCCTACCGAAACATTGTGGCGGCGGTGCAGCAGGCCAGGGGACTGGCCGTCCCGGGCACACGCGCTTCGCGCCAATCCTAACCCGGGCTGATTGGCCCTCCCGGTGGTCGGGATGATTTTCGATCTGGATTTTCAGGAGCTTGTATGCGGGCTTTTCAATTTTCGCAACCGAAGACGATAGATGCGGCGCTCGATCCGGGCTCGCGATATGTGGCTGGCGGCACCACGCTCATCGACCTGATGAAGCTGGATGTGGAGACGCCATCGCGGGTAGTGGACATTAATCTGCTGCCGCTCTCGCGTGTCGAAGCCGCGCCGGACGGCGGCCTCAAGATCGGCGCGCTCGTGCGGAACAGCGACCTGGCGAACCATCCTGAAGTGAAGGCGCGCTACGCGGTGCTCTCCGAGGCGCTGCTGTCGGGCGCTTCTCCACAGTTGCGGAACATGGCGACCACCGGGGGCAATCTGCTGCAACGCACGCGCTGCTACTACTTCCGCGACACGGCCTATGCCTGCAATAAACGGCAGCCGGGGTCCGGCTGCTCGGCATTGGACGGCTACAACCGCATCCACGCGGTGCTGGGCGCGAGCGAGCATTGCGTAGCCACCCATCCGTCGGACATGGCCGTGGCCATGATGGCGCTGGAGGCGACGGTCCATGCGCGCGCGGACCAACGCGAGCGGCGGATTGCGCTGGACGAATTTTATCTTTTGCCGGGAACGACTCCGGACAAGGAACAGGTGCTGCAGCCGGGTGAGCTTATCACCTACGTCACGCTGCCCAGGCTGCCGGCGGGCACAAGGTCGCATTATCTCAAGCTGCGCGACCGGGCCCAGTATGAGTTCGCGCTGGCTTCAGCGGCGGTGGTCATCACGACGCACGGCGGGCGCATCGAGCGCGCGCGTATCGCCCTCGGCGGAGTGGCCACCAAGCCCTGGCGGTCGCGCGAGGCTGAAGCCGCCCTCGAAGGAAAACCGGCAGCCGAAAGCACTTTCCAGGAGGCGGCGGAGGCGGCCATGCGCGGCGCGAAACCGCTGCGCGACAACGGATTCAAAATTGAGTTGGCCAAGCGCGCGCTGGTGCGGGCGCTCAGTACGGCAACTCAGCAGAGCGGCGAATCAGCAAGCTAAAAGCAGGAGCGAGCAATGGCGGCATCGGTGGTTGGCAAAGCGGTAACGCGGGTGGACGGGCGGCTGAAGGTCACGGGCCGCGCGGCGTATGCGGTGGACCATCCCATTGAGAACCTGGCCTACGGAGCGCCGGTAGCCAGCACCATTGGCAGCGGAACGATCACCGGCATCGACGCCTCAGCAGCCGAGAAGATGCCGGGCGTCCTCGCCGTGCTGCATCACGGCAACACGGAGCCGATCTTCCGCACGGCGGAGCCGTTTGAGCGCGACAGCCATCCGGGAGAAAACCGTCCTCCGTTTGAGGACAACACCGT
>JBAUHD010000468.1:0-5098 GCA_049680085.1 Acidobacteriaceae bacterium | reverse complement strand
GTCCAGTCCGGATGCTTGAAGTCGTCCAGCGCAATGCCCCCGGCAATCACATTCAACACCGGACCGCGCCAGCCGCGGCTTCGCTCGTAGGCGGCCAGGCCATCTTCCACCGCCCGGTTCGCGGCCTCCTGCAAGTCGAGATCGAGCGTCGTATACACCTTCAGTCCCGCCTCATGTACGCGGTCCGAGCCGTACTCGCTCACCAGCTCGCGCCGCACCGCCTCCACAAACCATGGAGCCACGCTGTTCGGCGGCGGCTCAAGATGCAGTCCCAACGGGGCGGTGCGCGCCGCATCGGCCTGCGTCGCGGAAATGGCCCCGTCCTCCAGCATCGCGTTGATCACCGCGTTCCGCCGGCGAAACGCGCGCCCCGGATTCAGGATCGGCGAAAACTCGTTCGGTCCCTTGGGCAGCCCCGCCAGCAGCGCCGCCTCCGGCAGCGCCAGATCATTGGCGTGCTTCGAGAAGTAATACTCCGACGCCGCCTCAAATCCATAAATCCCGTGCCCCAGATAAATCTGGTTGCCGTAAAGCGTGAATATCTGCTGCTTGGTAAAGGCGTGCTCGATCTGGATCGAAAGAAAAATCTCCTGCAGCTTGCGGCTCACCGTGCGCTCATCGGAGAGAAAAAGATTTCGCGCCAATTGCATCGTGATGGTCGAGGCTCCTTGCGCGCGTCCCTTCGAGCGCAGGTCATGGTACGCGGCCCCCACGATCCGAATCAGATTCACGCCCCCGTGCTTTTCAAAATCTTTGTCTTCAATCGAAATGACGGCCTGCCTCAGCAGCGGCGAAAAATCATCGTAGTTGATATTGATGCGCCGTTGCAGCGCGAACGATCCGATCACGCGGCCATGAATGTCGTAAAGCTCAGTGCTGGTGATGGGCCGGTAGTGCTCCAGGTCCTCAATCTGCGGCAGGTTCACCGAGTAGACCAGCATCAGCCCGGTCAGCGATCCAAACGCGATGGCCAGCAGCGCCAGGATCGCCAGCGCCACGCTGCCAGCGACTTTTCTGCCACCAGTGCGCGGTCGAAATGAGGAGTACGGGCGGGAGGTACGGGCATGGCCGGAGGATTCTTCTTTCCCAGGAGGAGCCCACGGGCCGCGCTTGTTCAAGGGTCCCTCTAGGCGCTCTTCTGCTTCAGGACCTCAAGGGCCTTGTTGAGCTGGTCGTCAGGATGCGGCACCGGATGCGCGTAATCATCCTCCTCGGCCAGGAACTGATCGATGGTCTTGTTCAGGACAATATTCGGCGTCACCGCCTTGTCCTGAATCCTGCTGCCGTCGGGCGCCTCATATTTCGCGACCGTCAGCAGCAGAGCGGCCCCATCCGGCAGCATGATGGTCTTCTGCTCAATGGCTCCGCCAAACGTCCGGCTGCCCACCACATCGCCGCGCTTGTGGTCCAGAACGGCGGCGGCCACAATCTCCGACGCGCCTTCAGTCCCGTTGTTCACCAGCACCACCAGCGGCGCATTGGTGATAAACCGCGAGGCTTCCGCGCTAAACGTCTGCTTCGGAACCGTCTGTCCTTCGACCGAGGCAAGGGTCCCGGACTGAATGAAAGCATTGGCGAGGCGAATGCCCTGCGCGTCGTCCCCCCTGGCCACATCGCGCAGATCAAGCAACACTTTCGTATTGTCGTTCTTCGGCATCGCCCGCAGGCGGGCTTCAATCTGGTCCACCCGCTGGCGGTCGAGAATGCCGGGCTTGAGATAAAGAATGCTGGAGCTCTCGTATTCCTGCACTCCCATGGGCGGATACGTAACCTGGCTGCGCGTCAGCGTGACTTTCTCCGGCTGCGGTTTGCCGCCCGGACGAATCAGCCCGAAGGTCACATCGGTTCCCGCCTTGCCGTCGAGCAGCAGCTTGACCATCGCCAGCGACATTACGCGCGTCGTCTTGCCGCCGATAGACTCAATCATGTCGCCGTCATTGATGTGCGCCTGCGTGTCCGCTGGGCTGCCGGGAACCACCGAAACCACTGTCGCATAGCCGTAGCGCTTCGAGACATCCAGCCCCACCTGCGCCGTGCCTTCATTCGCATGGGCCTTGTAGGCCGCGAACTCCTCCGGCGTAAAGTAGCTCGAGTCGGCATCGAGCGACTCCAGCAACCCGTGCAGCGCGCCCACCGTCACGGTATGCATGTTCGGCTCCGTAACGTAGTCGCTCTGAATTTTGTGCAGGACCTCTTCGTAGACGCCCATCTGTTTGTAGGCCGCGTCGCTCTCCGTCCCGGCCGAAACGCCGCCGGAGAGAAGTCCGCCAAGAAACACCACAACCACGAGGGCAACAGCGATGCCGAAGACTGAACGCTTGAAGCTTTTTGACATAGAGAGAAAGACCAGGCGCCGAACCGCGCGCTACCTCCGATGATACTCCACGACTGGCACAGGTTCTGGTGGCGGAGGGCGGGATCGAACCGCCGACCTATGGGTTATGAGTCCATCGCTCTAACCATCTGAGCTACTCCGCCTGAATTGAAGAGGGTCGATCTTCATGATACGAAGCGCGCACTCATGGGTCAAACACCGGCACAGCGCCGAGACTGCCCGCCCTATCTTTTCCGGGACGAAAGCTCCCGCAGCTCGGTCTCTGGATAGTCGTGGCGCAAAATCGCATCGAACTTCGCGCCCGCCGCCGCCATTCCCGCCGCGCCATGCTGGCAAAGCCCCACCGTTCGCCCCGGCCCGCCCGCACGCTCACCAGCCTTCCCGTGCGGCTGGTTCGTTGCGCTCGAAGCCGGCAGCGGATGCCGCCTGCACCAGTCGCACACCACCGAAAAATACGGATACCCACCTGTAGCAATTCCCAACTGCCGCAGGCTTACCGTTCTGCCGCCGCACCGGTTCGAATACCTCGGCACGGCAAAACTTTCCCCCGCGCTCACCGCTGCCGAAGCCTGCCGAAGCGCGCGATGCGCCCGCCACATCACCACGCCGGCGGTCGCCAGACACGCCACCGCCGCCGCGATTGCAGCCACCGCAATAAGACGCCGCTTCGTCGCCATGAAATGAAGTCCCGCCGAGGAAACCCCACCGTAGCGCAGTTCCTCCTCAATGAAAAGACCCGCGCCCGCAAAATTATCAGCGCTGCCGCTTGCGCCGCATCCGCCCCTAATCGCATCTGGAGAGTCACTTAGACCCATCATCAGCGGGAGCACGCCCTCCGCCCTCCGCGAAAGCAATGGAACGGAACATCTACGCCCCGCTCACAAACCATCTCAATACAGGGTGAACCAAATTCGATTCACCGCAAGGGAGGAGAAAACAAATAATGGCAACTCAGTTTACGGAATATCCTGCCGCTCCAGTCCAGCGCTCGTTCTCCTGGACAGGTATATTCGCTGGAACATTCCTGTTCCTCGCGATTGAAGCGACATTCGGTGTCCTTGGTGTGGCAATTTTCGCATCCGCGACCAATCCCAACGTCGCCAACCCAGTTGGCTTTGGGATCAGCGCCGGGCTCGGCATCTGGATGGTGATTCTATCTATCATCGCCCTCTATTTCGGCGGCAAGCTGGCGGCCAGGCTCTCCGGCTCGTCCACTCGCAACCTGGGCATGTACGCCGGTCTGGTTACATTCGGCATGTGCATTTTCACGGCGGTACTCATGACAGCTTTGGCGCTCAGCGCCACGGTTTCCGGGTCTACCGGCATTGCAAGTGCAGGACCGGTTCGTGTAGCCGACATCATTACCACCAGCGGTTATTGGCTGTTTGTTGCTCTGGTCCTCGGCATGATCTCTGCCGCGTCCGGCGGAATTCACGGCTTCGCGTCGGGACGCCTGCGCGTAACCACAACCGACCGCACAATTCCCGAGGAAAGAAGGGCCGCTTAGCATTGTTTCCCGCGAACCTGACTGCCGCGCGCGCCGCCAACCGCGGCGTCAACCCGGCAGTCTCGTTCCGTTCTGACCTTTAGGCTGCGGAAAAATCCGGGCTTTGGGGAGGGCGCGACTTCACACGCTGCCGAAAAATTCAGGCTTGAATCGGCTTTTTGAAGGGGACGGGCTACAGCCCGTCCGTTAAGTGACCAAAAATCAGCGCGGCTTCAGCCGCTGAGGGTCCGCCTTCAACCGCGAAACTTCAACTCCAGCATCGTGCAATCGTCCTTCAGCGGCTCCTCTCCGCAAAAAGCCCAGATCGTCTTCGCCAGTTGACCCAGTTCACATGAGGCCAGCGCCTCATCGAGCCGCTCGTCCCCGAACATTTCACCTTCCCGGTTCTCGGCCTCCGTCACTCCATCGCTCACCAGCAGCAGCCGGCATTCCGGCTTCAATTGCAGAGTTGCGCTAGCGTAAGTCATCTCCGGAAGCAGCCCCACCGGCGCATTCGACGCCTCGAGCCGCCGCACTTCGCCGCCCCACGCGATGCGCGGGTGAATATGCCCGCAATTCACAAACTCCAGCATTCCGCCTTCGTGCAGCCTCATCAGCACCATGGTCGCGTATTTCCCCACGTTCTTCGTGCACAAATAGGAATTGAGCACCGACGCAATCTCCTCCAGCCGTTGCCCGGAGCTGAGTTGCATGTACAGCATCCCCTGCAGCGTCGAAGCCAGAATCGCCGCCGAAATCCCCTTCCCCGAAACATCCACCAGCGCC
Organism: Acidobacteriaceae bacterium; assembly: GCA_049680085.1. GTDB lineage: Bacteria > Acidobacteriota > Terriglobia > Terriglobales > Acidobacteriaceae > Silvibacterium. The sequence goes on along the minus strand of JBAUHD010000468.1, from coordinate 491 downwards.
ACCGACAGCGACCGCCCATCGCTGACAACATCAAAGAAATCCCCGCCAATCTCCTTGCATGGCACGCTCATCGCCTCAATCCCGGCAAAGCTCAATTCCGGATGCCGCACCTCCATCAACCCCTTCTGGATGCGCGCCGCAATCTCCATCTCCTCCCGATACTGCCGCGCCTGCTCCTCCGCCGCCGCCAGAGCCGTGTTTTCCACCAGCGCCGCCGCCTCGCGCGCAATGGTTCGCAGCAAGTCGTTGTCCACGCTTGTAAAACTCCCCGGAACAAACCGGCTGTCCAGGTAAAGCACTCCCAGAATGTCCGCCCCCCGCGTCCCCGCCCGCGTCGCCCGCAGCGCATCATGCCGCCGCAGCAGTGGAAAACAAATCACCGTGCGCAGGTTGTGGGCCACCATGCTGTGCGACAGCGGAACCTCCCCCGCGCGCAACGTGTCGGTCAGGATAAACTCGCTCCCGCTCTCCGTCGCCTGGCGAATCGCCGT
>JBAUHD010000467.1:0-3263 GCA_049680085.1 Acidobacteriaceae bacterium | reverse complement strand
CGCGACGCTCACCTGCCGGCCTGGACCGACTACTACAACCTCCAACGACCCCATGGCAGCCTCAACTACAAACCTCCCATCAGCCGCTCCGAGATCGGAATAACCTCTTGACCTTCTACAGCCACCCATTCGGTGAGTTGTGAAGCCGTGCGCTGATACGAAACTTGTTCCGCTGTCAATCGGATGTGAGCGTAATGCGGCTGTCCTCCTCTCGCCACCAGCTTGCGAAGCTCCGCAGTTGGAAGCCCGTGGCGAAAAGGGACGGGTGGCGCGGGCGGGCTACTTCCTGAAGGTGGCCGCCAGGTTGGGGCCAGCTTCGGCGTCTTCAATGACTGGGACGGTCGTGAGTTCGAGCAGATCACTCCACTTTGCCGCTCCCAGATGGAGTGCGGCGAGGTTGGTGGTTTCGTAGAGGGCAAATCCGCCGCTGCAGTCCACATTGTGCCAGCGGCCGAGAACGGTGACGCCCTCCGGCTCACCTCCTCCACCCTCGAGAAATTGCTCTGCGGCAGCTTTCACCGAGCCGGGTAACAGGGCCCAAGTCGTCATGAATTTCATTGCCTTCCTCCTCCAGGTTGATTTTGTCGGGGGGGAAATTCCTCGGGCATTCCGAGGAAGCCGATTATAGAGGAAATTCCTGATGTCAATTTTTTTTGCCTTCGCTAGGTCGTCGGCGCGTCCGATCTGGAGGCGCATAGGCGGGAATCGATGAGTGCTGTTCTTCTGAGCCCGGCCCTCTATCGCTTCAGCACATTTTTGGCGAGGAAGAGGACGTTGGCGGGGCGTTCGGCTAAGCGGCGCATGAAGTAGGGGAACCACTCGGAGCCGAAGGGGGTGTAGATGCGGAGGTTGTAGCCCCCGGCGATAAGGGCGCGCTGGAGGTCGCGGCGGATTCCGTAAAGCATTTGAAACTCGAAGCTGCTTTTGGGGATGGAGTTTTCCTCGACGAATTGTTTGGCGGCGTCGATCATGGCGGGGTCGTGGGTGGCGATGCCGTGATAGATTCCGCTGGCGAGCAGGGTGTGAGTGAGGCGGATGTAGTTGGCGTCAACTTCGGATTTTTGCGGGAAGGCGAGGGTGGGGGGCTCCTTGTAAGCGCCTTTGCAGAGGCGGATGCGGATGCCGTCGGCGGTGAGGTCGGCGACGTCCTGCGCGCTGCGGTAGAGATAGGCCTGAATGACGACGCCGACGTGGCCGCGGTTGGCGGGCTTAGCGTGGAGGGAGCGGGTGAGGTCGAGCGTGGCCTGAGTGTAACTGGAGCCTTCCATGTCGATGCGGACGAAATTGTTGGCGGCCACGGCGTGATCGACAAGTCCGGAGGCGATTTCGGTGGCGAGGGCGGGGTCGAGGTCCATGCCCATCTGGGTGAGCTTGAGACTGACATTGGCGTTGAGCTTACGGGCGGCGATGGCGTCGAGGAGGCGGTGGTAAATGTCGGCGGAGCGGCGGGCCTGATCGGGGGTAGAAACATTTTCACCGAGGCTGTCGAGGGTGGAGGCGATGCCCTGGTCGTGCAGCGACTGAGCGGCGCGGAGCACGTCGTCGATTTCCATACCGGCGACGAAGCGGGAAGAGAGGCGGCGACCCAGAGCGGAGCGCTCGGAGAAATGGCGCAGCGGGCGGTTGCGGGAGAGCGCGATAAAGGCGGAGCGGAGGATGGGCATTGAGTTTTAGCGGAACTGGACATTTTCGCACAATCTGCACCGGGATTGGGGCGATGTTGAAAAGTGGGCGCAAGAGTGGGAAACCTTTGCGTATTCGGCAAGCATCTCAACGTGATAAGAGCAATGAGCAAGCAGTGGGCAATGCGTTCGACGGTTCCTTCCGGGGCCGCCGGAAAGATTATTGATTCGACAATGGACGTGATACGCTGCGCCGGGAGAACCCAATGGTAAATAACTGCGCGAATCCAAAATGCGCGAAGCCGCTCCACTATCTGCGAGAAGGCAGGATTTTTGTCTTCGATGCGGAAGCGAATGGGGACGGGGGGCTTCACTGCATGGAGCACTACTGGCTGTGCGGAGCGTGCAGCCGGACAATGCGCCTTGAAAAGACTGCCGAGGGCGTTCGCTCCGTGCTGAAGCCGGGCTTCCGCATGCGGGAGGCAATGGAAAATATGCGGCAGCCGATGGCCTCCTGAAATTCTGATTAGAGAAAAAGGTCGTGAAGAGGGCGCCGAATTCGGCGCTCTCTTTCTTTTGTGGGGTGGATGGAAGGGTCCGGAAGATGCGGTTGGACGAGGAAGGATGATAGCGTGTACATTGACGCGAGACGCCCTTGTCGAAAAATTGTGTCCTCGCGCAGCCGTTCCGATGGCCGGCGTTCCAATGCGAGGAGCGAGGATTAGCGGGCGACTACGGAGAATCCATGAACGCTACAGCACAAACGGCCGCAGCCGAACCGCATCCCAAGTCCACTGCCGTATTTACCTGCCTGCTGGGGGGCCTGGCGGGCCTGATGTTCGGGCTGGATATCGGCGTGATTTCCGGCGCGCAGCAGTTTATTCAGCACGACTTCGGGATTTCCGACACGACGCTTGAGCACATTGTGAGCTGGATGATGCTGGGCGCGGCGGTGGGTGCGGTCGGGGCGGGATGGCTGTCCGCGACCCTGGGGCGCAAGAAATCGCTGTTGTGGGGATCGCTGATCTTCGTTGCGGCATCCGTGATATGCGGCGTGGGTTCGTCGGTGCAGGTACTGCTCATCGGACGGTTGATTCTGGGCGTGTCGATTGGGATTTTGTCCTTTACGGCGCCGCTTTATCTGGCGGAGATTGCGCCGGAGAACATTCGCGGCGCGATGGTATCGATTTATCAGTTGATGATCACGATCGGCATTTTTATCGCGTTTCTGTCCGATACCGCTTTCAGTTATTCGGGCAATTGGCATTGGATGCTGGGCGTGATCGCGATTCCGGGCGCGCTGTTTTTTCTGGGGATATTCGCCCTGCCAGAAAGCCCTCGCTGGCTGATGATGCGGGGGATGAACGAGCAGGCGACGAAGGTGCTGACCAAACTGCGCGGCAACCCGGAGGTGGTTCGGCGCGAAGAGGCGGAAATTGCCGAGCAACTGCGCATCCCGCAGCGCGGCTGGCATATGTTTCTGGAGAACAGAAATTTCCGGCGCTCGGTGGGGTTGGGAATCCTGCTGCAAGTGGTGCAGCAGTTCACGGGCATGAACGTGGTGATGTACTACGCGCCGCGCATTTTTCAGGACATGGGCTATCACACCCAGGCGCAGCTCTGGTTTACCGCCGCCGTTGG
>JBAUHD010000466.1:0-1955 GCA_049680085.1 Acidobacteriaceae bacterium | reverse complement strand
GGGATCGAAGTCTCCGGTGACGGCGACGATGATGTTGTTGGCTGTCAAGGTCTTCGCGTGCCACGCCTTGAGGTCGTTGAGTGTAATGCCCATGACGGTGGCGATCTGCGGCAGGCGCGCGTAGGGGCTGTCTTTGCCGTAGACCAGGATGCCCGCTTCGCGCTGCGCGATTGCCGATGCACTGTCGTTGCGGCGCACGATGCCGGCCACTGCCTGCTGCTTGGCCAGGGTCAGCTTCTGGTCGCTGAAGGCGGGGTGCTCGAGCAGATCGGCAGCGATGCCGAAGACCTGATTCTCGTCCTTGGTGAGGCAGGACCAGGAGACGGAGGTGGAGTCGATGTCGCCGCCGGTCTCCACGCTTGCCGCTTTTGCGGCCAGCAGATCGTCGAGCAGATCGCCGCTCTGTGTGGCCGTGCCGCTGGTGCGCCAGGCGTCGCCGTAGATGCCGATCAGGCCGGCTTTTTCGGCAGGGACATCGCGCGAGCCGCCGCGAATGTTGATGGTTCCGTTGATGAAGGGCAGCTCGTGATCGGGCTGCAGGAGGATCACGAGACCATTTTTCAGCTCAATCCGGGTGGGCTGCTGGGGATGAAATGGATGGAGAGGCGGAACCGGAATCTTCTCCCACGGTTCGGCGGGCTGGAGTTTTTTGGCGTCGGGAGGGACGACCACGGTGGCTTCCTGCGCGAGGGCGAAGCCCGAGCAGCAGATCAATCCGAGAGCGAGAAGGGAAGTGTGGCGTTTCCAGTTCATCGCGCACCTCCTTTGGCCGGGGCGGGCAGTTGTTTTTGCGGGGCCTGATATTCGACCATGGCGTAGGTTCGATTGCCGGGGACGAAGACCTTGTTGGCGACGCGGCGGATGTCGGCTTTTGTGACCGCATCGATTTTATTCAACTGGTTGAAAAGCTCGCGCCAGTCGCCGTATCGCAATTGATAAATCGCCAACTGTTCGGCGAGTCCTTGATTGTCGGCGAGGCCGCGGAAGAGGTCGGCGCGGGCGCGGGTTTTGAACATGGCGAGCTCGGCGTCGGTCACGTCGGTGGTTTTCAGCGTTTCAATTTCCTTGTGGATGGCGACGCGCATCTCTTCGGGAGTGTGTCCGGCGTTGGGGACGGCGAAGAAGGCGAAGAGGCCGGGGAATTTATCACCGGGGAATCCGCTGAAGCCTTCGGCTTCGGCGGCGATTTGCTGTTTTTCGACCAGCGAGCGATAGAGGCGCGAGGTGCGGCCGTTGGAGAAGATGTCCTGAATGGCGTCATAGACAGCGTCGTCTGGATCGCGATAGTCGGGCCGGTGGTAGCCCTCAAGATAGAGCGGCTGGGTGGGCTCCTTGATGACAACGGATTTTTCGGCGGTCTGCGGCGGCTCGACCGTGGTCATGGGCTCGGGTTTTGGTCCGGCGGGAATGGCCCCGAAGTATTTCTCCAGCATCGGAAGGTCGGCGGGCTTGACGTCCCCGACGACGGCGATGACGATGTTGGCGGGGACATAGTATTTCTTGTGGAAGGCGTCGGCTTCGGTGGCGGTAATCTGGCTCAATTCGCTCTCCCAGCCTACGCCGGGACGGCCATAGGGATGGGCCACGTAGGCGGCGGCGAGGAACTGCTCCACCATGCGCCCGATGGGGTTGGAGTCGATCCTCATGCGGCGCTCTTCCATCACGACGTTGCGCTCGCGATAAAACTGCCGGGGCACGGGATTGCCGATGCGGTCGCTCTCCATGAAAGCCCATAGCTGGAGGCGGTTAGAAGGCATGCTCCAGAAATACTGGGTGGCGTCGAGGCTGGTTTCAGCATTGAGGCCGGAAGCTCCGTTGGCTTCGGCGATTTCCGTGAATTCGTTGGGAATGACGTACTGATTGGCGGCTTTTTCGTCGGCTTCGAAGGCGGCGTGCAACTCCTTGAGTTTTTCCGGGCTGCGGCCGACGCGCTTGCGGTACTCGCGATCATAGGC